>NZ_JANMWY010000020.1:0-10909 GCF_031380695.1 Sphingomonas sp.
CGTCCGCCTGCTCGGCAAGGGCGACTTCTCCGCCAAGCTTTCGTTCAAGGTCGCGGGCGTGTCGAAGGGCGCGCGCGAGGCGGTCGAAAAGGCCGGCGGAGCGATCGAAGTGATCGAAGCCAAGGTGCCGTCCGAACTGGCCGCCGCCAAGAAGGGCAAGGCCCGCCTGGCACGGATCGCCGACAAGGACGCCAAGAAGGCTGCGGCCAAGGCGTGATTATCTGCCGGGGGGCTTAGACAAGCCGCCCGGCCTGTCTATATGGGCGGCGGGGGCGTAACGTTCCCGCCGCCTTTACTCCATTACGGGATCAGCGATGGCATCCGCAGCCGAACAAATGGCGTCGAACATCAGCCTCGGCAGTTTCGGCAAGGCGACCGAGCTCAAGAAGCGGCTGTGGTTCACCATCGGCGCGCTGGTGCTGTTCCGCCTGCTGTCGTTCGTGCCGATCCCCGGTATCGACCCGCGCGCCATGGCCGCGCTCTATCAGACCCAGTCGGGCGGTGTGCTCGACTTCTTCAACACCTTTTCCGGCGGCGCACTGGAACGCATGTCGATCGTCGCGCTGGGCGTCATGCCCTACATCACTGCGTCGATCGTGGTGCAGCTCGGCGCGACCCTCTATCCGGCGTGGCAGCAGCTGCGCAAGGAAGGCGAAACCGGGCGCAAGAAACTCAACCAATACACCCGCTATCTGACCGTCGCCCTGACGATGGTTCAAGGTTACCTCATCGCCACCGGCCTTGAGGGACTTGGCGCTAAGCAGGGCATTGCCGCCGTCGTCGATCCCGGCATGCTGTTCCGCGTCGCCGCGACGATCAGCCTGATTGGCGGCACTTTGTTCCTGATGTGGATCGGCGAGCAGATCACCAGCCGTGGCATCGGCAACGGCGTGTCGCTGATCATCATGGCCGGCATCGTCGCGCGCCTGCCTCAGGCCATCGGCCAGCTGCTCGAGGGTGTGCGCACCGGCAGCATGGACGGCTTCCTGGTGTTCGGGATCGTCGTTCTGACCGCCGCGCTCATCCTGTTCATCTGCTTCATGGAGCGCGCCCAGCGACGAGTGTTGATCCAATATCCCAAGCGCCAGACCGCGCGCGGGGCGATGCAGCAGGAGCGCAGCCACCTGCCGCTCAAGATCAATACTGCTGGCGTCATCCCGCCGATCTTCACCTCGTCGCTGCTGCTGATGCCGCTGACGGTGGTGCAGATGCTCGGCGCTCGCGCCCAGTCAGGCAGTAGTTCGAGCGAGTGGTTGATCTCGATCTCGACCTTCCTGCAGCATGGCTCGCCGGCCTATCTGGGCCTCTATGCGGCGGGGATCATCTTCTTCTGCTTCTTCTACACGGCGGTGCAGTTTAATTCGGAAGAGACCGCCGAGAACCTCAAGCGCCATGGCGGCTTCATCCCCGGCATCCGTCCGGGTAAGGCGACCGAGCTCTACTTCGACTATCTGCTCAACCGGATCACCGTTATCGGCGCGGCCTACCTCGTGCTAATCTGCCTCATCCCCGAGTTTCTTTCGGCACAGGCCGGACTCAACTTTCGCCTTGGTGGCACGAGCCTGTTGATCGTCGTCAACGTGACGATGGACACGGTCAGCCAGATCCAGAGCCACCTCATCGCCCATCAATATGGCGACCTGATCAAGAAGGCGAAGCTCAAAGGCTCCAAGCGCCGCTAGGCCGGTGTCAACATTCCGTTCGTCCTGCGCTTGTCGAAGGACTGTCTTTCTCGTTAAGCTCTCGAAAAAGGGCAGCCCTTCGGCAAGCTCAGGGCGAACGGGCTGGGGGAGATTATCTTGGACATCATTCTTTTGGGGCCACCCGGCGCCGGCAAGGGGACGCAGGCCGAGCGGCTGGTCGCCGATCATGGCATGGTCCAGATATCGACCGGCGACATGCTCCGCGAGGCGCGACGCTCGGAGTCCGACTTGGGCCGTCAGGTCGCGGCGGTGATGGATTCGGGCGCATTGGTGTCGGACCAGATCGTGTCCGACCTGATCGACCACAAATTATCGACCATCTCCGCAGGGCAAGGCGTCATCTTCGACGGCTATCCGCGTACCCTCGCTCAGGCGCAGTCGCTCGAGATTATCCTGGCCGCCCATGGCCGCAGCCTGTCGTTCGTTGTCGAATTGGCGGTAGACGAGAATGCGCTGGTCGAGCGTATTACCGGCCGCTTCACCTGTGCCAAGTGCAGCACGCCTTATCATGATCGCTTCAAGCGGCCGAAGGTCGAAGGGATCTGCGACGTCTGTGGCAGCCACGAGTTCGTCCGCCGATCCGACGACAACGAAGCGACAGTGCGCACGCGCATGGCCGAGTATCGCGCAAAGACCGCACCGATTCTGCCTTATTACGAAGCACGCCGGCTGGTCCGCCGGGTCGATGGCATGGCTCTGGTCGATGCAGTCGCCGCGGCGATCGATGCTGTGCTGGGCGGTCGCGCTTGAGCTCGACCACGTGATGAAACACGGCACCAATCCCACGAACGGCGAAAGAGATATCGCTGCTTGACGTTGCGAATCTGCGCGTTGGGTTGACATCGGTTAGAGGATTGGCCTGGGCGAAGTCGTTCTTGATCTCGCGCAACGTTTCATCTTGGGACGGCGTCGGCGCTGGCCGCGTCTCGCTGCCGACGTGGAGATTGAACGAATGAGGCGCAACGGCCATGCTCGATGAGGGAGAAAAGAACATGCGAATCCTGACAGGGCTCGTTGCGCTGATCGGTGCCGGCACGGCCCAAGCCGAGGTCGTCCACGCCGATCCGCACGGGTTCGAGGTGCGCCAGCAGGTGCAGCTCGTCGTTCCCGCCAACGAGGCCATGGCGGCCTTTGCAAAGGTCCCGGGCTGGTGGTCGAAGGATCACACCTATTCAGGCGATGCCGCTAATCTCAGCCTTGATACCCGCCCAGGTGGTTGTTTCTGCGAGCGCTTCCCCAAGACCGGCGGCGGGATCGAGCATCTTCGCGTTACCTATGTAAAGCCGGGTGAGGAAATCGTGATGAGCGGCGCGCTTGGCCCATTGCTCGGGGAGGCGGTGACCGGCGTGATGTGGGTCAGCGTCGAGCGGATAGCAGGCGGGTCGCAGCTGACGCTAGACTATCGCGCGGCGGGCTTTGCCAACGGCGGCGGTGACAAGTTTGCGCGCTTGGTCGATGCAATGCTGGCCGACCAGATGGCGCGCTTTCGCACCTTCGCTGCGGCCGGTGGTGGGCGGCACTAACCCTTGGCGAGGCTGATGAAGCGATAGGCGGGCCGTCCGCTGTCCGCGCCATGCTCTTCGCGCGACACTTCGCGCCAACCTCCGCCCTCGCGCGGATCAGGCATCAGCGTATCGCCGGCGATGTCGCCCGCGACCTCGGTCAGCTCGATACGATCCGCCAGCGGCAGGAACAGCGCGAAGATTTCCGCACCGCCGATTACCGACACCGCCCCGTATCCGGCCAGTGCCAGCGCTTCATTGACGCCATGCGCTACTTCTGCGCCGGGTGCCTGCCACTCCCGATCGCGCGTGACGACGAGATGCCTACGCCCCGGTAATAGTCCCGGCAGGCTATCGAATGTGCGCCGCCCCATGATCATTGCCCCGCCCATGGTCAGCGCCTTGAACCGCTTGAGGTCCGCCGGCAGGTGCCACGGCAGCCCGCCGTCGCGCCCGATGACGCCATTGGTCGCGCGCGCGACGATCATTGTGAGGGAGCCGGTCATTGCGTTGACCCCTTGCCCTCGCCGCCGCGCTTTGCAAAGCCCGCGGGATGACCACGCCCGCCCAATCCGCGCTGATCGATACCGTGATTGCGCGCTTTGGACCCCAGGCGGCGATCACCGATCCGGCCGACATTGCGCCGTGGCTGATCGACTGGCGCGGGCGGTGGCATGGCCAGTCCGCGGCGATCCTGTCGCCCGCCTCGACGGCGGAAGTCGCCGCGATCGTCGCGCTAGCCGCGGAGCATCGCGTGCCCCTCGTCCCGCAAGGCGGGAACAGCGGCATGGTCGGCGGCGCTACTCCTCCCGGCGACGGCTCGGCGCTGCTGGTCTCGCTCCGCCGCATGAACGCCATCCGCCGCCTGTCGCCCGATCTCGCCGTGGCCGAAGCGGGGGTGATTCTGGAGACGCTGCACGATGCCGCCGCCGGGATCGGTCGTCGCTTCCCGCTGACGCTTGGCGCACGCGGCAGCGCGACCGTCGGCGGGCTGGTGTCGACCAACGCTGGCGGCACGCAAGTGCTGCGTTTCGGCCCGATGCGCAACCTCGTCGCCGGGGTCGAGGCGGTGCTGCCCGACGGCTCGATCCACGACGGCCTCGCCGCCCTGAAGAAGGATAATCGCGGCTACAGCCTCGAGCAGCTGTTCATCGGCGCGGAGGGCACGCTCGGCATCGTCACCGCCGCTGCCGTGCGCCTCGTGCCCGCGATCACCGACCGCGCCGTCGCGTGGCTTGGGCTCGCCCGGCCGCATGATGCGCTCGCCGTCCTGCGCGTGCTGGAAAGGCAGACCGGCCGGATCGAGGGCTTCGAGATCGTCAACGCCGATAGCCTGGTCAAGGTGCTCCGATACATTCCCGGCACGCGCGCGCCGTTGGAGGGCGAGCACCTGTGGCATGTGCTGGTCGAGGCGACCGCGCATGATTCCGGTGAAGAACCCTCCGCCGCCCTGCTCGAACGGCTGCTCGCACCCTTGATGGGCGGGCTCGTCGCCGACGCCACCATCTCGGCGAGCGAGGCCCAGGCGCTCGCCTTCTGGCATATTCGCGATTCGATTTCGGAGGCCGAGCGAGCGATGGGTCCGTCGCTCGCCCACGACATCACCGTTCCGGTCGACGGCATGCCCGACTTCATGATCGACGGCGCGGCGGCGGTCGAGCGACGCTTCCCGGGCGCGCACGCGTCATGCTTCGGGCATTTGGGCGACGGCAATGTCCATTTCCATGTCTTCCCACCGACGGTCGATGGCCAGGGCTGGATCGCCGCGAACGGCGCGGCGGCGTCGCGGCTGGTGCACGATCTGGTCATCGCGGCGGGTGGCTCGATCTCTGCCGAACATGGCATTGGCCAGATGAAAAAGGACGAGCTTGCCCGCCTCGGCCCCCCGGCACGACTGCACGTGCTAGCCGCGATCAAGCGGGCGCTCGATCCCGATCGATTGATGAACCCGGGGAAACTGATCGATTAACGGCTGACGCTGGTTCCGATCGGGAATACCGGCTTCGATGCAGCGCGCCGCTCGCCACCATCCCACACCGGCATCGCCGTCAGCAAGAGCGTGCTCAGCTCGGCGTGGATGTCGTCCATCGCCACACTCCGGCTGGCATCTTCGATCGCGTCGGCGACATGCAGGATCTGGTCGACCAGATCGTCGGGCCGACCCGACCCCTGGATCACCGCCAGCAAGTTGGGCACCATCGCCCGCACGTACCATTTGAGGTCGACGACCGCCTGTCGGCCGCTCAGCGCCGCCTCATCATTATCGACAACCAGTCTGAGCTTGGGAATGTGCTTCATATCCATCCTGCGACAGTGGATCGCCACTTGCCCTCTCGCTAGGGGGTGTCGAGGCGTCGTGCCGAATTGGGGCAGACGGCAAAGAGTGGCCGCCCTTGGCGACGATCCAACCCTTGTTCCACGTCTTGACCATTGGCTTGCCGCATCGTTCGCATTGACTGTGCAGGCGCAGGTCCGCGCCCATCCGCGCTTCCTCGCGCGATCGGCGGTGGCCCTTCAGTCGACAAGACAGGCGCACGTTGGGTACTTTCAAAGATACGGGCATACTCACCCAACGCTGCAACATCGCAACGCACTACCCGTTCCACAAGGTCGGCCGGGACTGTCCCACATTGCGTCACAGTCTGTCGGCCGCTCGCCTGGTGAAGTTTTCAGCCTTCCGGTAAAGTTTCACTTAAGCTAAGATAATCTGCCTCCCCCTCCGAGAAGGCTGACTCGGGAGTTTGGCAAATCGGGGGCAGCGATGGGCGGATGGCCCCAGTACACGCGTTTGGTTTGCGGACGTTCGTTCGAGGGGGATCGCTTGACTGGGCCTGACATCTTTATCTCGTACAGTCGCGAGGATCGGGAGAATGCGCGCTATTTCGCCGAATGCTTTCTCGAGCAGGGCTTCAGCGTGTGGTGGGACGCGGCGCTGCATTCTGGCGAGACGTTCGACGAGGTGATCGAGAATGAGCTGAAGGCTGCCAAGGCGGTCGTCGTCCTGTGGTCGCAGCGGTCGGTATCGTCGCGCTGGGTCCGCGCCGAAGCCACGCTGGCCGACCGGCGCAACAAGCTGATCTCGGTCGCGATGGAGGAATGCGACCGCCCGATCGCCTTTGAACTGACGCATACGATCGACTTCGCCAACTGGTCGGGCGATGTCGGCGAGGAGGCTTTTCAGGCCCTGCTGTTCGATCTGGGCCGGCTGGTCGCTCGTGATCCGGTCGCGGCGTCGGTGGCAGTGGATGCCGGTGCGTCCCGTTCGTCGGAACGCTGGGCGGGGCGCAATCAGCCACCGCAGGGCTTCAAGAAGAAGCTGCTCAAACCGAGCAAATTATCCGTGGCCGAGATTGATCGTCTGATGCTTGCCTTGTCGAATGGACCGCCATCGCCGGAGCCGGACGCCGGACCAACGCTCGACAAGGATGGCGAAGGAGCGCGGACGCAGATCCACCGGCACAGCGCTGCGCCCGAAGTACCGGCCGAACAGTTTCATTTCCTCGACCTGAAGGTTGGCGATCGCACCGAGCAACGCTTCGTCGTCGGTCGCTCCGGCCTCAAGATCGGGCGCACCGCGCCCGCCGATATCGTCCTCGCCGATGCACGCGTTTCGCGCGCGCACTGCATCGTCGAACTGGCCGACGATACGTTGCGCGTCCTCGACCTGCAGTCGACCAACGGCACCTTCGTCGATGGCCACCGCATTGCCGGTCACGCGGTTCTCGACGTCGGATCGGTCCTGCGCGTGGGGGACATGTCGCTTCGCCACGAAGTGCGGTCTCACGCCGACGCCTGAACGCCAAGTCTAAAAATAAAATCAGGCGCTAATTTACCTGGCCTGATCGCTTGACCAAGAACACCAGATAGGCGCGCGTCTGTTTGGCTTGGCCGAGCAGCTTGTCCGCCTGCTTGTCCGACTGGGCCCCGCGCGCCAGATTCTTCAGCGTCGCCAGATAATTGTCATAGCCGACGGCGAGTTGGGCGTTGGATTGGCGCAGCTGGTAATTCTTGCGTTCCTCGTCGCTGCCGTTGGCACCGCTGCGATCGCGGCCGATGCGGATGACCTGCTTGGCCATGCCGCGCCCGTCGTCGATCACCGCCGAAAGCTGCGCTATCTTGGACGAAGATGCACCTGCCGACGACGAACCGTCGCTTGCACTCTCAGGCGCGGTTGCCGGAATCGCTGCCGTCGCGACCTGTTCGACCTTCGGCTTTTTCTTATGCTCTTCGACTGGCACTGCCTTCACCGGTGCCTTGACCGCTGCGTCGGCCGCCGGCGCGACGAGATTGTCGGCGGCAAGCGGGTTGGCCGCCATGTTCAGATCGACCGCCTGCCCGTCGTTGACCGTGATCGATGCGGGCCCGTCGATCGGAGCGGTGACAATTGGCGCTGCTTCCGGAGCATTCGCGACGGACGATCCGCGGTAGCCCATCATCGACCAACCGGCGACGCCGGCCAGCAGCAGCCCGCTGACGACGGCGCTGACGACCAAGGGGGATCGCTTCGATGCGCCATCCTTGTCGGTCGCCGGTAGTTTGGCGGCCTTGGCGTCGGGCGGGACCTTCGTCGGCGCATCAGCGGCCTTGACCGCAGTCTTCGCCTTGTCCGGCGGCGACGCGGCTGCCAATTCCTCGGTCGGCTTTGACGCGGGCGGTGTCGGTTCGGCGCTAGTCACTTGCGGCGGAGTCGGTGCCGGCGGCGGCAGCTCGGCCTCGGTACCGACCCGACGGTTGACTGAGCTATCCTCGCCAGCGCGCTTGAACTGGACTTCGTTCGGATCCGAAGGGACGCGCGTTTCGACCTTGTCGAGCGGATCGCTCCCGATCGCCGGCGGGGCCACCGGCGTGATCGTCTCGATGCTCTTGTCAAAGGTGGCGAAGCGCGTCGCATCCTCGTCGTCGCCTTCGATTTCGACGGTGACTTCGTGCGCGGGCTCCTGCTTGTCCTCGAACAAAGCGAGCCATTCCGAGATCGACTGCGGTCGGTCCTTGGGCGGAACCCGCATTGCCTGGTCGACCGCCGCCAGGAAGCGCGGGCTGAACCCCGGCCAGTGACTGTCGGCGAGCGGCTTGTCGTGCCCGCCATGCAGCCGTTCGAGCACCTCGAGCGGCTTCTCGCCGGCGACGCACTCATAGACTACCACACCCAAGGCATAAACATCGGTCCATGGGCCCTGTGGATAGGTCTTCACATATTGTTCGATCGCTGCGTAGGGCGGGGTGTGGAAGGTGACCGTCGTGCTGGTTGCATCGGCAGATTCGAACCGGGCCGAGCCGAAATCGATCAGCACCGGCCGTCCGTCGGGATTAATCAAAATGTTGGGCGGCTTGATGTCGCGGTGGAGCACCCCGACCCGGTGCGCGCGTTCCAGCCCTTCGGCGATCGGGCGAATGATGTTGAGCAGGCTACGCTCGTTGAACCGAGCGCTTTGCTTCAGCAGCTTGGCGAGGGACACGCCGTCCTCGAAGTCCATGACCATGTAGGCGGTGCCATGAATTTCGAAGAGGCTGCGAACATTGACGATGTTGGGATGGCGGGTCGGCGTGGACAAATTCCACAGCAGCTTGGCTTCCTCGACGAACTTCTTGAGGCCCAGCGCGTGGACTTCCTCGGCGTCGGAATCGATCGGGACGACGGTGTCCTCGGCGTCACGTTCGCTGATCGACCCGGGGAAATATTCCTTGATCGCGACGAGTTCGTCGAAATAAATTCCGCGCGCCTTGTAGACGATGCCGAATCCACCGACCCCAAGCACCTCTTCAAGGCGCCATTCGCGCAGGACTGTTCCTGCGGGCAAGGCACGGTTGCTATATGCTTTGGTCACCGTCGGTGTCCCCCACGACGATATTTTCGGAATCAGTGAAAAGTTAATCGCACGGCGCGCCCGTCATTGCTAGTCTCGCGATGAATTGATTGCGGGGGACGGCGATTGTTGGTCGAGAGCATCAGCCGAACACATGTCGGCCTGCGCCGCAAGGTGAACGAGGACAGTTTTCTCGACCGCCCCGAACTCGGCCTGTGGGTCGTCGCCGACGGCATGGGCGGGCATGATGCGGGCGAAATCGCCAGCACGATGATCACCAATGCCTTGTCCAGGGCGCCGGTGACGCGCGATCTCGGTGCCGCCTCCCGCTGGGTCGAGGAGACGCTGAGCGACGTCAACGAGGAGCTGATCAGCTTCGCCCGCACCGGTGACCGCCCGCGCACGATCGGCAGCACGGTGGTCGGGTTGCTCATCGAGGGGCCTTCGTTCGTCGCCTTCTGGGCCGGCGACAGCCGCGCCTATCGACTTCGCGACGGCGAGCTTAGCAAGCTGACCCACGACCATAGCCTAGTGCAGGGCCTGGTCGATGCCGGCATGCTCGCGGCGGAAGATGCGGAGACTCATCCGCAGGCCAGCGTCATCACGCGCGCGGTCGGCGTTGCCCGGATCTTTTCGCTTGAGATGGTCACGGGCGACGTCCAATCGGGCGATCGCTTCCTGCTTGCCAGCGACGGCTTGACCCGGCTGGTACCCGACCCTGAACTCTGCGCGGCATTGGCCGACGGACCGCTTGCCCCGATCGCCGACCGGCTAGTTGAGACCGTTTTGCAACGTGGCGCACCGGATAATGTCACTCTCACCATCATTGCGATCGCCTGATGTCCGATGATGCGAACGACGGGTTTGCAGCGACGGCGGCCAACGCACCCGATGATGGATCGATCGCCGTCGGGATCACCGGGCACCGTCCGCAGCGCATCGACGGCTACGACATGGACGCCTTGTCCCGGCGGATCGACGAGACGCTCGAGGCGCTCGAGCGACATTCTGATCATGCGCGCTTCCGGTTGATCGGCAGCCTGGCCGAAGGCGCCGACACGATCGTCGCCAAGGTTGCCCTTGCGCGCGAATGGCAGGTCGATGCGGTGCTGCCGTTCGATCGCGCCGAATATGCCCGCGATTTCGACGGACCAGGCGCGGCGGAGTGCCTCAACAGCCTGATCGACCGAGCGAAGAATGTCTTCGAACTGGGCGGTTCGCGAAATGAAGTCGGCGGCGAAGCGGCGGCGTATGAGCGGGCAGGCCGGGTCATGCTATCGCAATGCGAACTGCTGATCGCCGTTTGGGACGGCGACCCACCATTGGGCCGGGGCGGCGCCGCCCAGATCGTCGTCGAGGCGATCGGGCAGGGCTTGCCGATCCTGACGATTCATCCGGATGCCGCCCGCCCGCCGGTGCTGTTGTGGAGCGGGCTGAACGAGCATCAGCTTGGCCCCGAAGCGATCGATACGATTGCTCGTGGCGGCCTCGCCGACATCCCCCTTCTGTTTGGGCCGACTGGACCCCTGCGGCGCATCGATGCGGACGTCAGAGCCGAGCAGCGCAGGCGCAGCCGCACGCCGCGAATCGTGGGAATTGCCTATCCGCTGCTGCTGGCTGCCACTGGGGTCCGACCGCTTCGGCTGGCCGATTTCAAAGCCCCGCAGCCGGCCACCCTGGGTGCGCCGATCGACCATGATTCGACCTTCAAGGAGCGGATCGAGGAGCAGCTCACCCCGGCCTTCGAAGAGGCCGATCGCGACGCGAGCGATTCGGCGCAGCTCTTCCGCGGTGCGTTCGTCAGCAATTTTGCCCTCGCCGCACTGGCGGTGACCCTCTCCCTGCTCGGCCTGGTCGTGGCGTCCGGATTAAAAACCAGCCTGGTACTGGCCGAATTTAT
>NZ_JANMWY010000279.1:0-2541 GCF_031380695.1 Sphingomonas sp.
CTCGACTGGTAAACCTAATTTTGAAGTGCCGCTCGACAGACACAATGAAACGGATGTGGTTAAGGCTGTCCCATCCGTCGACATCCTGTGCAGTCGTGTTCTCCTTAATTTCCACCGCGTCATCGTCGAAGACATCGCGTACGATTTCCCCGAGTTGCTGTATTGTAACTTCCTGCAAGGCGACCCCCCAAAAGCGATTCCGGGGGGATAGCCGCCATAGCCGCAATTGCAACCAGTATCCCGTCGATCTGGTTTGGGGGCAGATAATCCCCCCTAACCCTCTGAAAAGAAGGATCAACTACGCTTTTTAAAGCACTGAATAATGCGGAATTAGAGGCTTGGTAAGAAACCGATAGAAAAACAGGTGGCTCTGAACCGGAATGGCGAAAAAGCATTTTCCGCCAGACCAGCCGACAGGCTCCGAGATTCTGGCCTGTTCTACGAGTTTTATCCGAACTTATCCCTGTTATGGCTCCGCGAGCTGTTCGACGATGAATCGCCCCCACGCGGCCAACCAGCTAGTCTAATGCAGGAGTTGTTCGGGCAGAACTGCGTGCCGGCACAGTTGGTTGCGGAAAGAGTAAGGACGTGACAGGCGAGTTCCGGCTTGGGAGAGGTGGGGCATGACCATTCTGGCGGCTGACCTTTTCAACGATATCGACGAAAGCGCGCCGGCGCAGCCGTGGCGCGATTATGTGCCGGGGTTGACGGTGGCGCTGGCGGCGACGGCGGCGGCGGCGTTCCTGTCCGACCGCTATGGCGCGCCGCTGACGCTGATGGCGCTGCTGATCGGGCTGGCGCTCAATTTCCTCGGAAGCGACAAAAGGCTCGGGCCGGGGCTGGCCTACGCGTCGCGGACGCTCCTGCGGATCGGCATCGTGCTAGTCGGGGTGCGGGTGACGCTGTCGCAGATCGCGGCGCTTGGGCCGGTCGCACTGATCGCGATCATCGTCATCGTCGCGGCGACGATTTCGGTCGGGGTGCTGGTAGCAAAGCGCAATGGGCTCGGCGCGCCATTCGGGGTGCTGGCGGGCGGGGCAGTGGCGATTTGCGGGGCGTCGGCGGCGCTGGCCTTCGCCAGCCTGCTCGGCGAGCGGCGGCTGGGCGGGGCGGCGCTGACACTGACATTGGTCGGGATTTCGGCTGCGAGCGCGCTGGCGATGGTGGTCTATCCGATCCTGGCGCACCTCGCCGGGCTGCACGATCCGCAGGCCGGGTTCATGCTCGGCGCGTCGATCCACGATGTCGCCCAGGCATTGGGCGCGGGCTATGCTTTCTCGGCGGCGGCGGGACAGACGGCGACGATCGTCAAGCTGACGCGGGTGGCGCTGCTCGCCCCGGCGCTGGCGGTGGTGGCGATCTTCTTTCCGGCCGATGCCGATGCGGGCAAAAGGCCGCCGCTGCTGCCGTGGTTCGTGATCGGATTTTTCGTCATGGCGCTGGTCAATTCGTCGGGGGTGATCTCGGTGGCGGTTGCGCATGGCACCGAGCAGCTGGCGGCGGGGTGCCTCGCCTGCGCGGTCGCGGCGACGGGGATCCGCTCGCCGATGGCGACGCTGATGAGCACGGGCGCGAAGCCGCTGGTAGTGATCGGCGCGGCCTCGCTGGCGGCGCTGCTGCTGTCGTTCGTCGTCGCGATCGAGCTGATCCGCTAGAGCGTCAGCGGGCCGTGGTTCAGCTGCGGCAGGACGTGGCGCGCGAACAGGTCGGCTTCGGCGGCGTGGGGGTAGCCCGAGAGGATGAACGCATCGATGCCCTCGGCCTGATAGGCGCGCAGTTTCGCCAGCACCTGGTCGGGATCGCCGACGATCGCCGCGCCGCAGCCCGAGCGGGCGCGGCCGATGCCGGTCCACAGATTCTCTTCGACGAAGCCATCGTCCGACGCCGTGGCGCGCAGTTCGGCCTGGCGGGTGACGCCGACGCTGGCGCTGTCGAGCGACTTGGCGCGGATCGCTTGGCCGGTGGCGTCGTCGAGCTTCGACAGCAAGCGGTCGGCGTAGGTGCGGGCTTCGTCCTCGGTCTCGCGGACGATGACATGGGCGCGGTAGCCGAACTTGAGCGTACGGCCATAGCTGGCGGCGCGTGCGGTCATGTCGGTGATGATCTCGCGAACGGTGGGCATGGTGTCGGGCCACATCAGATAGACATCGGCGGCCTGCGCCGCGGCATCGCGCGCGGCCGGGCTGAGGCCGCCGAAGTAAAGCGGCGGGCATTTCTCGCTGACCGTGGTCATGCGCGGCGGGGCAAGGTCGAGCTGGTAGAATTCGCCGTCATATTTGAGGTGTTCGCCCGACAGCATGATCTTGAGGATCTGCATGACTTCGAGCGTGCGCTGATAGCGCGGGTCGCTGGCGAGGGTTTCGCCGGGGAGGTCGGACGAGATGATGTTGATCGTGACGCGGCCGTTCAGGATGCGGTCGAGCGTGGCGATGCGGCGGGCGAGCTGGGGCGGCCAATCCTCGCCGGTGCGGACGGCCCACAGCAGGCGCATCTTGTGCAGCATCGGCGCGATGGCGGCGGCAAAGACGGTCGTGTCGAGGC
>NZ_JANMWY010000042.1:0-25621 GCF_031380695.1 Sphingomonas sp.
CGAACGGCCGCATCTGGTTGGGCATAATCTGAAGGCGTATCTTGCCGACCTCGAAGGGCGGATGCGCAAGGCGGCGGCGGACCTCGAGTTCGAGGAAGCCGGCCGATTGCGCGACGAGATCCGGCGGCTGGAGGAGGACGATTTGGGGATTCCGCAGCAGCAACGGCGCGCGCCGCGGGCAGTGGGGAATTCGAACGAGGGCAAGCCGGGGACGAGGAAGGGTAGGTTCGGGAAGCAGAGCAAGACGAAGTGGGGTGGGGCAAGGCGATAACCGTCGCATCTTGACGATGAAGGACAAGCTGAACTAGTCTAACTGCTCCCACCGTTGTTTTAGCCGTCTCAGAGCAACGACTGTGCCGTCACAGGTTAAGCGCTAGCGGCTAACGCTCCCTGCGACATTGCGAAGAACGCGCATTCGCAACGCGCCCTACGCTTTTTCGCAGAGACTCGAATCATGTCTATTCGTAATTTCAATGATCGGGAAACCGCACTCATTTGGGCTGGTCGGCGTAGCCGCAAGTTGCCTTCGGAAATGCAGGATCGCGCGCTCGTTCGCCTCAAGATGCTTAACCGCGCTAAAACGCTCGACGACTTGCGCAATCCACCGTCGAACCGACATCATGCCCTCGACGGCAACCGGGCCGGACAGCATAGCATTTCCATAAACAAGCAATGGCGTATATGCTTTGTCTGGAAGGACGGAGCAGCCGAACATGTCGAGATCGTCGACTATCACTAATCCCGACTGGCTTCACAACCCGCATGCGGGCGAGATGCTGGCGATGGAATTTATGGAACCGCTGGGCATGTCGGTGGAGGCACTCGCCGATGCTTTGCAGTTTGATCGCGCGCGTCTGCAAGCCGTGATTGACGGGACGACTTCGATGGATGCCGAACTTGACCTTCGCCTCGCGCGCTATTTACGTATGTCGGAGGGCTTTTTTCTCGGACTGCAGGACGATTACGAACTGCTCGAAGCCAAGCGCGCCCTTAACGGCGAACTCGACCGCATCCGTCCTCGCCCTCGCAAAGCCGCCTAGCGCAGCACGCCGTTCCCCCGTTGTCGGCGCGCGTAATAATATAGCGCTGCGGCGATGACGATGATCAGCACTGGCACGATCTTCGCGAAACCTCCTGGCGGGGCGAACGTCGTTGGCGGGTTGGCCATCTGATAGCCGATGCTAACCACTGCGCCGACCAACGATACGGCAAACGCCGTCACTGCCCAGCGGCTGCGGATCAGCAGCAACAGCGAGCCCGCGATCGCGCCCCACACGCCAAGCCCCCAGCCGAGCTGCACCCACAGTGGAAAGCTGTCGATATATGCAAGCACGCCTTGCGGCGCGGTGCCCGGCATCGCTTTCTCAAGATAGGTGAGGTTGCGCGTGCGGGTCATCGTATAGTCGACCCCGCCGAACGCGTTCCACGCCAGCGACACCAGCCCTACTGCCCATAAATGCCACGGCGCTTTGCCTGCCGACGGTGTGATTGCCTCGTCCATGTCCGATCTCCTCCCCAGGATGACCGCGAAACGCCACTGGCAGCGGCGCCCTTCGCCGCCTTTGCGCGCCGCCTGTCAAGCGGCCTCAGTCAAGGACTGGCGCAACTCCGCACCACGGCGCGCGTTCGGGGGACATGATCAAATTCGTTTCGTCGCTGTTCGGATACCCGCTTTTGCTCGTGCTGGCCGCTTGCGGGACGAACGCGCCGGTGCCGAATGGCGCCGCCGCGATGCCCGATAATGTCGTCGGCGATGGGCCCGGCCGCAATTTCGACGTCCCCACCAACATCGCCGCGATCGAACGGGCGCGCAAGGCGGCGATGCCGCTTCCGACCGACGGCATGAACTGGAGCTGGGACGCGGCGCGGCGGGCGGCGAGCTTCGGCCCTTCGGCCAGCGCGGTCGCTTTCGCTATCGAATGCGATGTGGGCAAGCTCGTGTTCCGCCGGCTCGACGCCGCGCCGCAGGGGGGCAAGGGCACGATGAGCTTTACCGGAAACGGCCGCGTCGCCTCGCTGCCCGCCGCGACGGTCGGCGATTCGTCGACCATGTCGAGTGTCTGGCAATCGATCGAGCCGCCCTCGGACCTTACCGCCGCCGTGTCGCGCGTGTTCGCCGGGCCGGGACCGGTCGAGATCCAGCTGGCGGGAACGACCGAATTGGTCACGCCGCCCTCGCCCGTGCCAGTCAAGGCGATTGCCGCCTGCCACAAATGAAAACGGGCGGCCCTGCGCAGGACCGCCCGATCTCGATGTTCGCGCTGGATCAGAAGCCGAAGTTCAGTCCGACCTGGCCCGACGTCTCGTCACCCTGCTTCTTGCCAAACGTCGCCGAGATGCCGGCGTCGATCGACACTGCCTTGACGATTTCGGCATGGAGTCCGCCGCTCGCCCGGGCGTAGGTCTTCTTGCTGGCATCGGCGAAGGCGAAGCGGTTGACGATGGTCGGCGCGGCCTGCAGCGCGTAGGTGACGCCGCGCGCGCCGCGGTTGAATTCATGCTCGGCCAGCACCGACACATAGGGGCGCACCTGCACCCCGCCGCCGGCGAAGTCGCCGCGCAGCTCGATCCCGGCATCGCCGCGCAGCGTTGACAGTCGCTGCCCGCTGACGTTGAGCGCCAGCGCGCTGTCGCCGGTCTCGCTATAGGCGTCGACCTTGGCCCGGGCATAATCGACCCCAACCACCGGCCCGAGCCGGACCGACGCGAACGGGAAGAGATAGCCCGCCTTCGCGCCCGCCAGCCAGTGGCTTCCGCCCGGCCGGGCGGCAAGGTCGTCGATCACCCCGGCGCGCGTAACGCGATGCTTGTCCTTGCCATAGCCGAGGTAGCCCTGGGCAAAGCCGCCAGCGAGACCGATGCCGGCGAAGGCCCCGACCTGATAGCTGTGCGAGCGGACGCTGGCGCTGGCGTTGCCGAACTTGGCGCGCGGACGTGAATAGTTGCCGGCGATGCCGACCGTGCCGCCGCCGAAGGCTGCTTCGAGCCCGAGGGTCCCGCCGACCGACGTCACCTTGAATGCGTCGTTGGTCTGGCTGGCACCGATCTTGCGGCTGACGCTGTCGCCGATCGCGAACAGGCGGACGCCGGTCAGCGTGTCGCCGTCGCGGGGGGAGCCGAGGTCCATGTGGGTCGACAGCGTCCGCCCGAACTGGCGCGCCGTGTCGATGCCGACATCACTCGTCGCCTGGAGGTTGAGCGGCGCCTGCATCTGCCGACGGACATATTTGGCGACGATGATGAACCCGGCCGAGGTCAGGTGCAACTGATCGACGTAGAACAGATAATCGTTCTGCAGCGCCGGCGTGGTCGACACGCAGGTGATCGGGCAGGCGCCCGCGCTGACGAGGCCATAGGCCGACGGGTTGGCGGTGATCCGCGCCCCAATCAGGCTGAGGTCGGTATAGTTCACGATCACGCCCTGGTTGGCATAGCCCGCCAGCGTCGTCTTGATGCCGTTGTTAAAGGCGGTCGAATAGGCGTTGCGGACCGCCTGAGCGGCAGGATCGGAAGCGACCTCGGGGACGGACGCGGTGTTGCCGGCGAGGAAACTAATGTTGCGCGCCCCGGCGGCGACCAGCGCGTTCAGGCCGGTGGTTGCGCTCGTTACCGCGCCTGCTGCCACGGCGGAAGCGCCGACGACGGTTCCGCCAGTCTGCTGGTAGACGCGACCGTCATTGCCAAGCACCGATACCGCCAGCAAGTCGGTGGGACCGAACATCCCGCTGACACGCGGGAAGGCTGCCGGCCCGCCGCCCCCAAGAAAGCTGGCCACTTCAGTGGGGAATCCGAGCACGCCCGGACCGGCAATGGTGTTGTTGTTGGTCGCGAGCGCGCCGCCGATAGCGAAATTGTCGATCGGCGTGCCCAGCAGTTGGCCGAGCGTGTCGATATAGTTGGTTCCACCGGAAAAGCGCCCGGTCGGATAGGCCAAGGGAAAGGGCTGACCGATCAGCTGGAACAGATTGCCGTCGTCGGCATAGCTGTCACCGAACGCGACGATGCGGCCAACGCGCTGCGCCGATGCGGGCGTGGCGGCGGCGAGTGCGGTGGCGGCGAAAAGCGACGCGGCTAAAGTGTGGCGAAACAACATGAAATATCCTCCCGTTCGGCCGTAACCGGCCTGTCGGGGGGCGGATATCGCGCTACTGCCGGCGAAGGGAAGTAGCACGAAAGCAACAGTCAGCGTCTTAATTCGGGTGACGCTACGGCATTCTCGGCCGCCAGCCGCGACATCAGCATCGCCGCCCGCTTGGCCTGACGAAAGATCGAGCCGAGGTCGACGGTTTCCGCTGCCGTATGGTCGCCGGTGCTCGCTGGTCCCAGCCCGGCCAGCCCATCGACGTCGGCGGCGACGAAACTGATGTCGCCCGCACCGCGCTTAAGCGGATCGAGTTCGGCCATCGTCGCCAGGCCCAGGTCGGCATTGACCATGTTGAGCCGCGCCAGCAGCGCGCGGTTGCCGGGCGTCGGGGCCATCGGCGGATAGGCGTCCTCGTCGAAGCTGATGTGGCTGCTCGCGCCGGGCAGCGGAGCCGCGACGATGGTCTTCATCTTGGCCACGGTGCGTGCGAATTGCTCGGCCGTCAGCGCGCGAAGGTCGCCGCGCGCGACGGCGGTTGCCGCGATAATATTGGTCTTGCCGCTTGCGGTAAGCCTGATCTTGCCTCGGTCGAGTACCGCCTCTTGCCCGCCGCCGATCAGCCCGACATTATAGGTGAGCTTGTCGTCGGTCAGCTGGGTACGGAACGCTTCGATCACCCGCGCCAGTTCGTAGATCGCGCCATCACCGGCTTCCGTCGAGAAGACGCCGCTCGAATGGCCCGGTTTCGCGGTGACGCTCACGGTCCAGCCCGCGGCGCCGCGGCGCGAGACCGAGCCCATGTCGAGCAGCTTGCCGTCCGCCGCCGGCTGCTGGACCAGCCCCTCGAAATCGAGGGCGACGTCGGTGACCTTCCCCGCCGCGATCAGGTCGCGTCGGGCCACGTCGAGCGGCGTTCCGCTATCCTCCTCGTCGCCGGTCAGGAACACGGTGATGTCGGCGTTACGCAGCGTGCCGGCCGCCTGCATCGCGCGCAGAGCCGCAACCATCACCGCGTCGCCGCCCTTGTCGTCGCTCGCACCGGGGCCAGTGGCGAAATTGCCCGTGCGGACCCATTTCTGGAAGGGCGAGTCGGGTTCGAATACCGTGTCGAGGTGGCCGATAAGGAGCAATTTCTTCGTCCCCCGGCGGCCCGGATGATGGGCGACGAGATGCCCGGCGCGACCGGTTTGAACCATCGGAAGCCACCTGACGGCGAACCCCAGCGGCTCGAGCTCGGCCCGGATCAGGCGGTGGACCGTCTCGACTCCGGCGAGATTATGCGATCCGCTGTTCACATTGACCCAGCGTTCGAGCATCGCGAGCGTCCGCTCGCGCTCGCCATCGACGGTCGCGATCATGCGGGTTTCGGCGGGTGTGAGGCGCGCGAGTAGCGGGCTTGCGGGACAAAGTGCGACGAGGGCGACGACGGCCCTGAGGAGCGATTTCATCGCGCCAGCCTAAGCAAGCCTCGCCCCGTCCGCAATCGCTTCGGCACAAGAAAACACTTTCCTACAGAGAACCAATATGGTTCTCCACGGCGGAATGGGAGGAACCAGCAATGACGAATGAGTCGCAAACGGCCGGGACGGATGGAGCGGACGCATTGATCGTGGCGCTGATTGATCGCGAAGGAGGCTATGTCGCCCACCCCGCCGATCGCGGCGGGCCGACGTGCTTCGGCATTACCGAGGCGGTGGCACGGGCGCACGGCTATGCGGGCCCGATGGCGCTGCTGCCGCGCGACGAGGCGAGCGCCATCTATCGCCGCATTTACTGGCTCCGACCGCGGCTCGACGCGGTCGCGATGCACAGCGTGCCGATCGCTGCCGAGCTGTTCGACACCGGTGTCAATATGGGGCCCGGGGTCGCGGTGACTTTTCTGCAGAGGGCGCTTACCGCACTCAACCGCAATGGCCGCGACTATCCCGATCTGGTTCTCGACGGGCGCATCGGTCCACAGACGACGGCGGCGCTCGATACGTTCTTGACGCTGCGCCATCCCGGCGGAGAGACGGTCCTGCTGCGCGCGCTCGAAGCGCTGCAGGGCGAACGCTATCTCCGCCTGGCCGAGCGCCGCCCCGCCAATGAGACGTTTCTTTATGGCTGGCTGGCGAACCGGATCGGCTAATCCCGAAGCGGGACGCGATCATCAACTTGACCCCATCAACTTGTTCATCTTCGACCATCAACCTGGGAGACACGACATGGCCTTGTTTGACGCAATCATCGGCCCGATTTCGCAACTGCTCGACCGCATCATTCCCGATCCGCGGGCGCGCGACGACGCCAAGCTGCAACTGCTCAAGCTGCAGGGCGACCAGGAGATGGCCGGCCTGACCGCGCAGATGCAGGCGATCGTCGCCGAGGCGCAGTCGCCCGACCCGTGGACCAGCCGCGCGCGGCCGAGCTTCCTCTACATCATGTACGCGCTGATCCTGTGGGCAATCCCCATGGGCCTGATTGCGGCCGTCCAGCCGGGGATGGCGACCGCCATCGCCAATGGCATGACCGCCTATCTCCGCGGTATCCCCGACGAGCTCTACACACTCTTCGGCACCGGCTACCTCGGCTACACCGCCGCGCGGACCTGGGGAAAGGTCAAGGGCGTCGAGAAATAGACACGCATCCTCGGCACCCCCATGCGCGTTACTCGGCGCATGAACCGCACCGCCGTCCTAGCCCCGCTGCTCGCGCTTGCCGCCTGCTCGCCGCCCGCGCTCCTCACCGGTCTCGATCGGCTGACCCCGGGCGAGGGCGGGACGCGGGTGGCGAGCGGGGTCCCGTTCACTCCGGAGCTCAAGCTCGACGTCTATGCTCCGCCGCACGTGAGGCAGGGCGCGCGCCTGCCGGTCGTGATCTTCTATTATGGCGGCGGCTGGGTAGCGGGATCGCGCGGCGGCTATGGGTTCGCCGGATCGGCCTATGCCGGGCAGGGGTTCGTTACCGTCGTGCCCGACTATCGCCTGGTCCCCGGTGTGCGCTTCCCGACGTTCGTCCAGGACAGCGCGTTGGCGGTCAAGTGGACCCGCGACCATGTCGCCGAGTTCGGCGGCGACCCGAACCGGATCGCCGTCGCGGGTCATTCGGCCGGCGCCTATAATGCCGCGATGATGACGCTCGACCCGCATTATCTGCGCGACGCGGGGGTACCGGCGGGCACGATCAAGGCAGCAGCATTGCTGTCCGGCCCCTATGATTTCTATCCTTTCACCGAGATGCGCGGCCGCGACGCGCTGGGCCAATGGCCGCGCCCCGCCGAAACCCAACCGATCAATTTCGTCACCGCCGCCGCGCCGCCGATGCTGCTCGGCCACGGCACGAATGACGACATCGTCAACGTCCGCAACTCGAAGGCGTTGGCGGCGAAGCTTCAGGCGGCGGGTGTCCCGGTCGAATTGAAACTCTACCAGGGCAAGAGCCACGTCGACCTCGCCAAGTCGCTGTCCCGCCCGTTTCGCAGGACCACCCCCGCGCTCGCCGACAGCGCTTCCTTCCTCCACCGCGTGATGCCGTGAGCGGCAAGTCGGTCGACATGACCCCGGACCGCCTGGAGACATTCACCGATGGCGTCATCGCGATCATCATCACGATCATGGTGCTGGAGTTGCCGCTACCCAAGGGCGAAAGCTTCGCCGCGCTGGTCGCCGAAGCGCCGCAGTTCGGTGCCTATGCGCTCAGCTTCATCAACGTCGGCATCTTCTGGGTCAATCATCACCACATGCTTCAACTGGCAAAGCGGATCGACGGGCGAGTGCTGCTCGCGAACTTGTTCCTGCTATTCTCGCTCAGTCTGGTGCCGTGGGTGATCCGCTGGGCCGGGGAGGCCGGAATGGGTACGCTGCCGGTTGCCGCCTATGGCGTCGTGCTCGTGCTGTCGTCGGTCGGCTATCTGCTGGTCGAGCGGTCGATCATCGCCGCCGAGGGGCAGGGCTCGAAGTTGCACCGCGCGGTCGGCAGCGGGCGCAAGGAGATTATCTCCTTTCTGCTTTACCTCGTCGCGGTACCGCTGGCGTTCGTCTGGGTGTGGGCTTCGATCGCCCTGTACATACTCGTCGCACTGGTGTGGATCGTCCCCGACCGCCGGGTGGAGAAGGAAGCAGAGCCGGATTGAAGCTTGCGTCGGCCGGTTGCGCATCCCACTTCATGGCGAGACGAGCGGGAGCTTAAATTTGGAACAGTGGCACGGCACGACCATCCTCGGCGTGCGCAAGGACGGCAGGACGGTGATCGCCGGCGACGGCCAGGTGAGCATGGGCAATACGGTGATGAAGCCCAACGCCAAGAAGGTCCGTAGACTCGGCCTCGACGGTGCGGTGATCGGCGGGTTCGCCGGGGCAACGGCGGATGCGTTCACTCTGTTCGAACGGCTGGAGAAGAAGCTGGAAGCGGCTAATGGCAAGCTGCTGCGCGCCGCGGTCGAGCTGGCCAAGGACTGGCGGACCGACAAATATCTCCGCAATCTGGAGGCGATGATGATCGTCGCCGACGCCGAGACGATGTTGATCCTGACCGGCAACGGCGACGTGCTGGAGCCCGAGGGCGGGGCCAAGGAAGAGGGGGGCGTGAGCATCGCCGCGATCGGATCGGGCGGCAATTACGCGCTGGCCGCAGCCAAGGCGCTGGCCGATTACGAACCTGATCCGGAGAAACTCGCCCGCCGCGCCATGGCCATCGCCGCCGAAGTATGCGTGTTCACCAATGACCGGCTGACGATCGAAACGGTGTGATGTCGGCACTTCTGCGGTTGGCGGGCAAAAAGGAAAAGAAAAATCATGCGCTATTCCAGACTCGGGTCGAGTGGCCTGATCGTGTCGCGGCTATCGTTCGGCACGATGACCTTATCCAGCGGTGATCCAATGTTCGGGATCGCCAAGACCCAGGGCTCCGATGTCGACGCGATCGTCGGCCAGGCGCTCGATGGCGGGATCAATTTCTTCGACACGGCCGACATTTACGCCAACGGCCAATCGGAGGAAGTGCTCGGCAAGGCGCTTGCTCAGGTTCGCGACCAGGTCGTGATCGCGACCAAGGTCGCCGGCCGCGTTGGGTCTCCGCTCGTGCAGGCCGGGCTGAGCAAACGGCACATCACCTGGGCAATCGAGCAGAGCCTGCGCCGGCTCGGCACCGATTGGGTCGACCTTTACATTGCGCACAACGAGGACCCGCACACGCCGCTCGAAGAGACGCTCGAAGCGCTCGATGCGGTCGTGCGTTCCGGCAAGGCGCGATATCTCGGTTTTTCGAACTGGGCGGCGTGGAAAGTCGCTGCGGCGCTCGAATTGCAAAAGGCCAACGGGTGGGCGCCATTCACTCATGGGCAGATGTATTATTCGCTGCTCGGTCGCGACATCGAACGCGATCTGGTTCCGCTGACCGACCGCTATGGCATCGGGATCACCGTGTGGAGCCCGTTGGCAAGCGGTTTCCTCTCGGGCAAATATTCCCGGGGGGCGGCGGCCGACGCTGATAACCGACTTTCGGCGATCGACTTCATTCCGTTCGACAAGGAGAAAGCTTTCCACGTGGTCGACGGACTGCGCTCGATCGCCGACGATGTCGGCGCGACCGTCCCCCAGGTCGCCCTTGCATGGCTGCTGGCCAAGCGGGCAGTGAGCAGCGTCGTGATCGGCGCATCGAAGCCGAGCCAGTTGGCCGACAATCTCGGGGCGATCGACGTGTCGCTCGACTCCGCGACGATGAATCGGCTCGACGCGCTGACAACGCCCACCGAACTCTACCCGCACTGGCATTGGCGCCAGTTCGGCGATGCCGCCGCGCGCGATGCGCTCGCCTGACCCAGATCAATGACCGGAAGATGATGAACGACCAACTTACCCCCAAAGCCATCGTCGCCGCGCTCGACGAGCATATCGTCGGTCAGCACGACGCCAAGCGCGCGGTTGCGGTCGCGCTACGCAATCGCTGGCGGAGGCAGCGGCTGTCGCCCGAACTGCGCGAGGAGGTGACGCCCAAGAACATCCTGATGATCGGGCCGACCGGGTGCGGCAAGACCGAGATTGCGCGGCGGCTGGCCAAGCTCGCCGACGCGCCGTTCGTCAAGGTCGAGGCGACCAAGTTCACCGAGGTCGGCTATGTCGGCCGCGACGTCGAGCAGATCGCCCGTGATCTGGTCGAGGAAGCGGTGCGGCTGGAGCGCGAGCGGCGGCGCGACGCGGTCAAGGCCGGGGCCGAGGCGGCGGCGATGGAGCGACTGCTCGACGCGCTGACCGGCAAGGGCTCGTCCGAAGCGACCCGCGCGGCCTTCCGCCAGCGCTTCGCCGAAGGGAGTTTGGCGTCGAGCGAGGTCGAGATCGAAGTCAACGAAGCGGCGCAGATGCCGTTCGACGTGCCCGGCATGGGCGGCCAGGTGATCAACCTGAGCGAAATGATGAGCAAGGCGATGGGCAAGACCCCGGCCAAGCGGCGCAAGCTCAAGGTACCCGAGGCCTTCGCCCGGCTGCTGGAGGAGGAGGCCGACAAGCGCGTCGATCCGGATGACTTGAACCGCGCCGCGCTGGCCGATGCCGAGGCCAACGGCATCGTCTTCCTCGACGAGATCGACAAGATTGCGGTGTCCGATGTGCGCGGCGGTTCGGTCAGCCGCGAGGGCGTCCAGCGCGACCTGCTGCCGCTGATCGAGGGCACGACGGTCGCGACCAAATATGGGCCGATCAAGACCGACCATATATTGTTCATCGCATCGGGCGCGTTCCATGTCGCCAAGCCGTCGGACTTGCTGCCCGAATTGCAGGGGCGGTTGCCGATTCGGGTCGAGCTCAAGGCGCTGACCGAGCAGGATTTCGTCCGCATCCTGTCGGCGACTCGCGCCAGCCTGACCGAGCAATATGCCGCGCTGCTGGCCACGGAGGGCGTGACGATTACCTTCGCTGACGACGGTATCGCCGCAGTCGCGCGGATCGCGGCGGAAGTGAACGGCAGCCTCGAGAATATCGGCGCGCGCAGGTTGCAGACGGTGATGGAGAAATTGCTCGAGGAGATCAGCTTCGAGGCGGAGGATCGGTCAGGGACGGCGCTGACGATCGACGGCACGTTTGTTGACGGGCAGTTAGCGAGCGTGGCGCGGGATACGGATTTAAGCCGCTACGTACTTTAGTTGGCGTGCCGATAGCGCCACTCGATTCCCTGCGGGAACGGGCTCCACAGACTGGCCTTGATCCCGGCGAGGCGGAGCATGTCGCTTGCCCAGGTGTTGCAGGTGTTGATCGCGCTGGCCCTTCCGACACCATCGTAAAAGGCGTCGTTCGGGCCGTATCCGGGGTGGTCGATGCGGCGCGGGTAGCCATCGGCGCCGAGGACGAAGCCGGCGCGGATCGAGGCCCATAGGCGGCGATATTCTTCGGGGCGGAGGCGGATGGCGCGGGCGTGCCAGGCGGGGTCGCTGACCCATTCGACGTGCATCACCCGCTCGCCGCCCGCCGCTGCCGCCCAGATCGTCGACAGGCGGATGTCGCGCCAGCGCGGAGTGTCGAGATAGACTTTGCGCTCGCCCATGCCGAACGCCAGCCAGCGCGCGGCAGGATCGGGCCGGGCGAAGTCGCGGGCCGGGAAGAGGGGCCGCCAGTCGAGGCCCTGCGCCTGCGCCGGCAGGATGAGGTCGATGTGGATGCCGTTGGAGATCAGATAGATGGTCTCGCCGGTCACTGGTTCGACCCAGGTGCGATTGACCGTAATCAGCGAGCCCACCAGCGCGGCGAGGAGGTAGGCGAGGGGGACGGCGGCAAGTAAATATGCCAGCCGCCCGCCCCAGTTCGATTTGCGTTTGCGGCGGGACCGTCGAGCCATGATGAAGATATGGCAGGGATGGAGTCGGCTGGCGACACTCTTGCCACCCTCCGCTTCGCTCCGGGATCTTTTGCCGGCGATCATCCCCCGGATGATCGCTCTTTCGTCAAAAGATGGTCGGGGCGACAGGATTCGAACCTGCGACCCCCACACCCCCAGTGTGATGCGCTACCAGGCTGCGCTACGCCCCGACCGGACCCGCCCGCAGGCGGGAAGCGGGCGCTCTAGTCGTGCCTCGCCGCCAAGGCAAGGTGGCGCGGCTTGCCTGTCCGCATCCGCCCGTGTTAGTCGCGCGCCGTCCCTCTCAGATAGCCTTGGCAGCGGCCCCGCCCATGGCCGCGCCCGGCAACGAAAGTATCCCAGCCCATGAGCATCGCCGCCACTCTCGCCACGTCGCAGGCGGTCGCCGCCGCACCCGCCGCCACCGGATCAGGCAGTGACCTCTTCCTGCAGATGGCGCCGCTGCTGCTGGTCTTCCTGATTTTCTACGTGCTGATGATCCGGCCGCAGCAGACGCGGATGAAGAAGCACCAGGCAACGATTGCGGCCGTCAAGAAGGGCGACGAAGTAATCACCGGCGGCGGCCTGCGCGGCCGCGTGACCAAGGTCAACGACGACGAGGTTGAGGTCGAGCTGGCGCCCAACATGAAGGTCCGCGCGGTCAAGTCGACGCTCAGCCAGGTCGTAGTTCGCGACAGCAAGCCGGCCAACGACTGATGCTCGATTTCCCGCGCTGGAAGATTGCCGGCATCAGCCTGATCATCCTGATCGGGATCATCTTTGCCATCCCCAGCCTGTTCCCCAAGGACCAGGTGGCGAAGTGGCCAAAATATGCGCCGCGCACGCAGATCAGCCTCGGGCTCGACCTGGCGGGTGGCTCGCATCTGCTGATGGAGGCCGATGCCGTCGACGCCGCTCGCCAGCGCGTCACCGCGATGGAGGATAATGTCGCGACCGAACTGCAGCGCGGCGACACGGTGATCGACGTCAGCGACATTTCGACTGCGGGCGGCGTGCTGTCGTTCATGGTCCGCAATCCGGCGCAGGTCGATGCGTCAGTGGAGCGGATGCGGACGCTGACCCGGCCGGTCGGGCTGACCGGTTCGCGCGACTGGGACGTCAGCGTGCGCGACCAGTCGACCGTCGTGCTCACCCCGACCAGCGACGGCCAGGCGCGCGCGCTGAAGGACGCCATGTCGGTTGCGCGCGATGTCGTGCGGCGGCGAATCGATCCACAGGGGACCAAGGAAGTCACCGTCGTCACCCAGGGCGAGAACCGCATCCTGGTGCAGGTGCCCGGCGTCGAGAATCCCGAAGCGCTGAAGGCGCTGATCGGCCAGACCGCGCGGCTGGAATTCAAGCTCGTCGACCAGAACGCCAACCCCGAGGAAGTGCGCCAGGGCCGCGCCCCGCCGGGCAGCCAGGTGTTGCCGATGGCCGACGGCAGCGGCGCGATCGCGGTCAAGCGGCGGGTGATGGTGTCGGGCGATCAGCTGACCAATGCCAAGCCCAGCTATGACCAGAACGGCCGACCGGACATCACCATCTCGTTCAACTCGACCGGGGCCAAGCGCTTCGGCCGGGCGACGCAGGAGAATGTCGGCAAACCGTTCGCGATCATCCTCGACAACAAGGTGCTGTCGGCACCGAACATCAACGAGCCGATCCTGGGCGGCACCGCGTCGATCAGCGGCAGCTTCACCACCGAAAGCGCCAATGCACTGGCGATCAGCCTGGCGTCGGGCAAGCTGCCGGTGAAGCTCAATGTGATCGAGGAACGGACGGTCGGCCCCGACCTGGGCAAGGATTCGATCCGCAAAGGGGTGATTGCGGCGGTCGTCGCGACGGCGGCGGTTGTCCTGTTCATGCTGGTTACCTATGGCCGGTTCGGTGTTTATGCGACGTTTGCGCTGGTCGTGAATGCGTTCATGATTCTGGGGGTCATGGCCTTGTTCAACGCGACGTTGACCCTGCCCGGGATCGCCGGGTTCGTGCTGACGATTGGTGCGGCGGTGGATGCCAACGTGCTCATCAACGAACGCATCCGCGAGGAACAGAAGCGCGGGCGCAAGGTGCGCGACGCGATCGAGACCGGCTACCGGGAAGCGATGACCGCGATCTTCGATGCCAACATCACCAACGTCATCGCCGCGACGATCATGTGGTATTTTGGCTCCGGCCCGATCCGCGGTTTCGCGGTGGTGCTGATGATCGGCATCGTCACCTCGGTGTTCACCTCGGTCAATTTCACGCGGATGCTGACCGCGCTGTGGGTCCGGCGCGCGCGCCCGCGTACTCTCAATCTTTAAGGAGCGACGACATCATGCGCCTGCTCAAGCTGGTTCCCGACAACACCAACCTCGACTTCATGCGCTGGCGTAACGTGGCGCTGGTGATCAGCCTGATCGTGACGATCAGCTCGATCGCCTTCACCGCCTATCGCGGGCTCAACCTGGGCGTCGATTTCGTCGGCGGCCAGATGATCCGCACGACCTTCAGCCAGGCGGTCGAGGTCGAGCAGTTGCGCACCCGCGTCGACGCGTTGCAACTGGGCGAAGCGAGCATCCAGGAATTCGGCGGCCCCAAGAGCTATCAGATTCGCCTGCCCAAGCCGGCCGGGGGCGAGGCGGCGGCCAATATTGCTGCCGACCGGGTGCGCGCGATGCTGACCGCCAGCTATCCCGGCGCGCGCATCGACGCGGTCGAGACGGTGTCGGGCAAGGTGTCGGGCGAGCTGGCCACCGACGGGGCGATGGCGCTCGGCCTGGCGATGCTCGGGATCGCGATCTACATCTGGTTCCGCTTCGAATGGCAGTTTGGCGTCGGCGCGCTGGTCACGCTGTTTCACGACGTGGCGATGATCCTGGGCTTTTTCGCCTTCACCCGGCGGCAGGTCGATCTGAACGTCGTCGCGGCGTTGCTGACGATCGTCGGCTATTCGCTCAACGACACGGTCGTCATTTATGACCGCATTCGCGAGAATCTGCGCAAGTACCGGCGGATGGCGATGATCCCGATGATCAACCTGTCATTGAACGAGACGCTGTCGCGGACGATGGTGACGTCGCTGTCGGTGCTGATCGCGCTGGCAGTGCTGCTGCTGCTCGGGCCGGAAGTCATCCTGAATCTGACGATCGCGATCTTTCTCGGCATCTTCATCGGCACCTATTCGTCGATCTATATCTCGTCGCCGATCCTGATCTGGCTGGGCCTGAAGCCCGACAGCTTCCTCCGCACCGATGCCGAAGGGGCTGGCGAGGTACAGCCTGCTTAAGCTTATGAGCAGGCTCTAATTCATCCGCCATCAACGTTGAGCGAGCGAAGCGGGGGGCGCGTGCCGCTTGTCGCGGCTTGGCCTCGCCCGATGCCGCCGCTAAGGAGCCTTATGGTCAATATTCCCCGTCCGGCGCTGCTGCTCGTCGCCGCCGCCCTCACCCTCCCCGCCGCCGGTTGTGCCCGCAACAAGGTCAAGGGCGACACCGCCTATGTCGCGCGCGACGTCAATACGCTCTACGCGCTGGCCAAGAAGAGCGCCGACCGCGGCGAATTTGCCGAGGCAGCCAAGCTGTTCGACGAGGTCGAGCGCCAGCATCCCTATTCGGTGTGGGCCCGCCGCGCCCAGCTGATGAGCGCGTTCAGCTATTACATGGCGCAGCAATATACCGACTCGATCAGCTCGGCCCAGCGGTTCGTCTCGATCCACCCGGGCAACCAGGACGCGCCCTACGCGAACTACCTGATCGCGATGAGCTATTATCAGCAGATCGCCGATGTCACCCGCGACCAGAAGATCACGCAGCAGGCGTCCGACGCGTTCAACGAGCTGATGCGCCGCTATCCCGGCAGCCGCTATGCGACCGACGCGCGGTTGAAGATCGACCTGATCAACGACCATCTTGCCGGCAAGGAGATGGAGGTCGGGCGCTTCTATCAACGGTCGGGCAACTGGCTTGCCGCCTCGACCCGCTTCCGTGCGGTGACCGACAAGTATCAGACCACCAGCCACGCGCCCGAAGCGCTGGAGCGGCTGGTCGAATGCTATCTGGCATTGGGCGTGCCCGAGGAGGCGACCAAGGCCGCTGCGGTGCTTGGCCGCAATTATAACGGCACGCCGTGGTACAAGCATAGCTATGAGCTGATCCGGCGCTACCGCCCGAAGAGCTGATTGACGGCGGGGGCCTGACAATGCTCGGCCAACTCGCCATCCGCGACGTCGTGTTGATCGACCGGCTCGAACTCGAGTTCGAGCCGGGCCTTGGCGTGCTGACCGGCGAGACTGGCGCGGGCAAGTCGATCCTGCTCGATTCGCTCGGGCTGGCGCTGGGCGCGCGGGCCGAGAGCGGGCTGGTGCGGAGCGGACAGGAGAGCGCGAGCGTGTCGGCCGAGTTGATGCTTCCGCCCGGGCATCCGGCGCTGGCGCTGCTGGCGGAACAGGGCATCGAAAGCGAGCCGGGCGAACCGCTGCTGCTGCGCCGGACGCTGCGCGCCGATGGCGGCAGCCGGGCGTTCATTGGGGGGACGAGCGTGCCGGCGGCGACGTTGCGTGAGGTCGGCGCGCTGCTGGTCGAGATTCACGGCCAGCATGACGATCGCGGGTTGCTCAACGCGCGCGGGCATCGCGCGCTGCTCGACAATTTCGGACGAATTTCGACTGGGCTGGTCGCGGCGGCGTGGGGCGAGGTAAGCGAGATACAGCGGCGGCTGGTCGAGACGCGGCAGGGGATCGCCGACGCCGACCGCGACCGTGATTATCTGAGTTTTGCGGTTGAGGAGATCGCCAAGCTGGCGCCGCAGCCGGGCGAGGAGACCGAGCTGTCGGAGCAGCGGGCGGCGATGCAGGCGGGCGCGCGGGCGGGCGAGTCGCTGACCGGTATCGACGAGCTGCTGGCTGGATCGGACGGCGCGCTGGCCCGGTTGCGCGGGGCGGCGCGCAAGATCGAGCGGGGGGCGGCCGATCACCCGCTGCTGGCCGAAGCACTGGCGGCGCTCGACCGGGCGGTGATCGAGGCGTGCGAGGCGGAGGACCGGATCGGGCGTGCGGCGGAGGCGATGGCATTCGACCCGGCCCGGCTGGATGCAGTCGAGGCGCGCCTGTTCGACATTCGCGCACTGGCTCGCAAGCACCGGGTCGAGGCGGACGCGCTGGCTGCGCTGGGCGAGGAGATGCGTGGACGGCTGGCGGCAATCGCGGCGGGCGAAGGGGAATTGCGCACGTTGGAAGAGGCGCTGGCGACGGCCCGGGCGACGTTCGACGCAGCTTGTGCGGCGCTCCATGACGAGCGGGTCGCCGCTGCCACTTGGCTCGACGGGGCGGTGGCGGGGGAACTGGCCCCGCTCAAGCTGGACGCGGCGCGATTCCGGACCGACATTACCGCCGCCGAGCCCGGACCCATGGGTGCCGACCGGGTCGAATTCACCGTCTCGACCAACTCCGGGGCACCGTTCGGGCCGCTCATCCGCATTGCCTCGGGCGGCGAACTGTCGCGCTTCATCCTGGCGCTCAAGGTCGCGCTGGCCGAGGCGGGCGGGGCCGGGACGATGATCTTCGACGAGGTCGATCGCGGCGTCGGCGGCGCGGTGGCGAGCGCGATCGGCGAGCGGCTGGCGCGGCTGGCGATCGGTTCGCAGCTACTGGTCGTGACCCACTCGCCGCAGGTAGCGGCGCGCGCCGCGCATCACTATCGGATCGAAAAGGCGACCGGTCGCGACGGTACCCGCACGACCGTGCGCAAGCTGTCGGCGGACGAGCGCCGCGAGGAAATCGCGCGGATGCTCTCGGGCGCCGCGATCACCGAAGAAGCCCGCGCTCAGGCGGCGCGATTATTGGAGGCGGCATGACCCAAGACGTGACGATCATATTCGACGGCGAGGAGCTCGCCAGCCCATGGTATCCGGTCGCAGTGAGAGCACCGGCGGTGCTGATCCTGCCAACCGTGATGGGCGTGACCGACCTCGAGCGTGGTTTCGCCGCCAAGCTCAACGCGCTCGGTTACGCCGCGATGGTCGGCGATCCGTTTGGGGCTACGACGCGGGGCGCGCCGAGGGAGGCGATGTTCGGTCATCTTCATCGGTTGATCGGGGATCGCCCTGCGCTGCTTCCCCGGCTCCAAGCCCTGTTCGGCTCGATGCTGGCCCAGCCGGGGGTCGACCCGGGTAAGGTCGCGGTAATCGGCTATTGCTTCGGCGGACTGTGCACCCTCGACCTTGCTCGCTCAGGCGCCGAATTCGCCGCTGCGGCGAGTTTCCACGGCCTGTTCGACCCGCCCGGATTGCCGCCGCTCAAGATCAAACCACGCGTCGCCGCCTATCATGGCTGGGACGACCCGATGGTCCCGCCCGAGGCGGTCGTCGCGCTGGCCAGGGAGCTGACTGAGGCGGAGTGCGACTGGCAAATCCATGCCTATGGTCATGTCGGCCACGGCTTTACCAATCCCAATGCAGCGGGCGATATCGGCCTGCCTGGCGTCGCCTACAACGAGCTTGCGGCGCAGCGTAGCTGGGGGTCGCTGCTGCAGCTGCTGGGCGAAGTCTTCGGGTGACGGAGGCTGAGGCTGCCAATCGGCTGATGCGACTGGCGAAGGACATCGCCAGACACAACCGGCTGTATCACGACCAGGACGCGCCGACGATTTCCGACGCGGAATATGACGCGCTCGTGCGCGACAATGCAGCGCTCGAGGCCGAATTCCCGCAGCTGGTGCGGGCGGATTCACCATCGCGAGCGGTGGGATCGGCGGCGACGTCGAGTCTTGCCAAGGTGGCGCATGCGCGACCGATGCTCAGCTTGGAGAATGCGTTTGCGGACGACGAGGTAGGCGAATTCTTGGCCCGGGTGCGGCGGTTTCTGAGTCTGGCGCCCGACGCCGAAGTGGCACTGACCGCCGAACCGAAGATTGACGGGCTGAGCTGCTCGCTGCGCTATGAGGATGGTGTGCTGGTGTTGGCGGCGACTCGTGGGGACGGCGCGGTGGGGGAGGACGTTACCGCCAATGCGCGGACGATTTCCGACATCCCGCAGGTGCTGGCGGGAGCGCCCGGCATCCTCGAAGTCCGGGGCGAAGTTTATATGGCCAAGGCCGATTTCACCGCGCTCAACGAGCGGCAGGAGGCGGCGGGCGGCAAAATCTTCGCCAACCCGCGCAACGCCGCCGCCGGGTCGCTGCGGCAGAAGGACCCGAGTATCACGGCAGCCAGGCCGTTGCGCTTCCTCGCTCATGGTTGGGGGGAGGTCAGCGAACCGCTGGGCGCGACCCAGAGCGAGGCAATGGCGCGGCTGGCGGCGCTCGGATTCCCGGTCAGCGACCTGCTGGTGCGGGTCGCGATGCTCGACGGTACGCTGGCTCATAATACGAAGATCGAACATGCCCGCGCCGACCTGCCGTTCGATATCGACGGCGTCGTCTACAAGGTCGACCGGCTCGACTGGCAGGAGCGGCTCGGCCAGGTGGCGCGCGCGCCGCGGTGGGGGCTGGCGCATAAATTTCCGGCCGAGCGGGCCGAAACGACGCTCATCGCGATCGATTTCCAGGTCGGGCGGACCGGCAAGCTGACCCCGGTCGGGCGACTGACCCCGGTCGGTGTCGGCGGCGTGATCGTGCAGAATGTCACGCTCCACAACCGCGACGAGATTGCCCGGCTGGGCCTACGGGTCGGCGACCGCGTCCGCATTCAGCGGGCTGGCGACGTCATTCCGCAAGTGGTCGAGAATCTTTCGCGAGAAGAAGTTCGCGCGCCCTATGCCTTCCCCGACCATTGCCCCGAATGCCAGTCCGAAGCGGTCGCCGAGGAGGGCGAGGTCGACGTGCGCTGCACCGGCGGGCTGATCTGCCCGGCGCAGCGGATTGAGCGGCTGAAACATTTCGTTTCGCGCGGGGCGATGGATATCGACGGGCTCGGCGAGAAGAGCATCGTCGAGTTCGTCGAACTGGGCTGGCTCCATTCGCCCGCCGACATCTTCCGGCTGAAGCGCCATCGCGACGACCTCGTCGGGCGCGAAGGGTGGAAGGAGAAATCGGTCGACAATCTGCTGGCGGCGATCGAGATGCGCGTGGGGTTCGACCCGGCGCGGTTCCTGTTCGGACTCGGCATCCGCCATGTCGGTGCGGTGACGGCGAAGGATCTGATGCGGGCGTTCGGGACGGTCGAGGCGCTGCAGGCGGCGGCAACCGGCGAGGGCGCGCAGGTCGAACTGTCGGCGGTCGAAGGCGTGGGGCCGGTGGTGGCAGAAGCACTCACCGATTTCTTCCACGAACCCCACAACCGCGATGCACTGGCCGATTTGCTCGGTGTGGCCGGGCCCGCCGCCTTCGTCTCGACCGCGCGCGTCACCGAATGGACCGGCAAGACCATCGTCTTCACCGGCACGCTGGAAACGATGAGCCGCGACGAAGCCAAGGCGCAAGCCGAGCGGCTTGGCGCGCGGGTGGCGGGTTCGGTCAGCGCGAAGACCGATCTGATCGTGGCGGGGCCGGGGGCGGGGTCCAAGCTGAAGAAGGCGGCGGAGTTGGGTCTGCGCGTCGCGAGCGAAGCCGAATGGGCCGCGATCGTAGCGGGAGCCTAGTCTGGGCGCGCTCCATCTCCCCGCGCGATCCACTGCCGCCCGACCAGCATCAGCGCGGCCATGATGACCGGGCCGATGAACAGGCCGACCAGACCCAGCTCCGCCAGCCCGCCGAACGCGCCGATCATCGCCAGCAGGAACGGAAGCTCGACCGCGCTGCCGATGACCGACGGCTGGACGACATTGTCGCCGACCGTCATCACCGTCGCGCCGAATGCGAACAGCAGAGCGCCGGCGAGCACATGGCCGCCGCCGATGATGATCAGGCTGGCCAGCCCGAACGCCGCCCACGCCCCGAACGGGACAAGCGCAAGGAGCATGGTGAAGGTGGTGAACAGCAGCGGCTGGGGCACGCCGGCGACGACATAGCCGACGCCGATGATCGCGCCCTCGCTGAACGAAACCAGCGCGGTGCCGTTGACCGTGCCGCGCACTGCCGCGATCATCCGCTCGAGGAAATCCTCGCCCATTTCGCCGAACATCTCGGTGGCGAGGCGGCGGGCGCGGTGGCCGATCATCGCGCCGCGCGAGAGGAGGGAAACGAGGGCAATCAAGGTGATCAGGAACAGGCCGAGCTCGCGCGCGATCTCGGTGCCGACCGACTTGGTCCAGCCGAAGATGCTGCCGGCGCTGAGTGAGCCGATGAGGGTATTGGCGGCCTCGGGCGTGCCGAGATGCTGTTGCCAGTAGGATTGGAGTCGGAGGCCGACGAGTGGGATGCCGGCGACCCACGGCGGCGCGGGAACGCCAGTCGCCTGCGCCTGCTTGAGCCAATCGAGCGCCGCCTGGCTTTCCTGCGCCAGCGAGACGCCGGCCAGCGAGAGGGGGACGAGGATGATCAGCGCGGTAGCGAAGGCGAAGAGGCTCGCCAGCAGGGTCGGACGATCGGCCCAGCGGGCGAGCGCGCGGCGATAGAGCGGCCACTCGGCCATCGCCAAGACCGCCGCCCAGGCGAGTGGGGCGAGGAACTCCCACGCGATCCACGCGGCGAGCAGCAGGACGATGCCGACGAGAATCAGCTGGCGCGTGCGGACGGCACCGTGCCGCTGATTGAAGACGATCACGCGCGCGCCTCCAAGGTGAGGACGCACCATTCGCCATCGCCGCGTTCAATCACGGTCATTCCCTCCGCTTCATAGGCGGTGATGACCGCATCTGCCTGCGTGTCGAGCAGGCCCGCGAGGACAAGGCTCGCGCCGGGCGAAACGGCGCGGGCGAAATCTGGGGCGAGGTCGATCAACGGTCCAGCCAAAATGTTGGCGATCAGCAGATCGAACGGCGCGCGGGTGGCCAGCATCGGGTGGTCCATGCCGTCGGCGACGGCGAGGAGCAGCTCGCCGGGGGCGTGGCCGATCGGGATGGCGTTGATGCGGGCATTGTCGTTGGTGACATCGATACTGATTGGGTCGATGTCGGTCGCGATGCCACGCGCGTCGGGCCATAGGGCGAGGGCAGCAAACGCCAGCAGGCCGGTACCGGTGCCGATGTCGGCGATGGTGGTGAAGCGCTTGCCGCTGGCCTGGAGGCGATCGAGCGCCCCGAGGCAGCCGACGGTGGTCGCATGCTGGCCGGTCCCGAACGCGAGACCCGCGTCGATCTCGAAGTTGATCGCCCCGGAATCTTTGGCGCGGTCGGGGGCGTGGCTCGGCGTGTGGACGAAGAAGCGGCCGGCGCGGATCGGCTCCAGTCCGGCCTGGCTGATCGTCACCCAGTCGTCCTCGCCGAGATGGTCGACCTTCGGCTCGCTCCCGGCAGCGAGGCGGCGGAGCAGGATCAGTTCCTGGGTCGTCGGCTGATCGGAAAAATAGGCGTGGATGCGCCAGTCGTCGGGGGCGTGGGGGTCGGGCTCGTCGGCAACGATCACCGGCGGCGAGTCGCTGAACGGGAACAGGTCGTCGCTCTCCGGCAGCGCCTCGGCCTCGGCGCGGGTGCAGTGGAGCGTGACGCGCCAGCTCACCTGACGAAGCTCGCCCCATTGACGTCGATCACCGCGCCGGTCGCGCTGGGCGGGGCGTCGGTGGCGAGCCAGCGGATGGTCTCGGCGATCTCGGCAGGGTCGGCAACGCGGCCGAGGGGGATGTCGGCGAGCAACTGCTTACCGCCGCGCGAGGAGAGATATTCCTCCGCCATGCCGGTCATGACGAAGCCGGGGCAGACGGCGAAGGCGAGGATATGCTCGATCGCATAGCCGCGGGCGATGCTCTTGGTCATGCCGACCATGCCGGCTTTCGATGCGGCATATTGCCAGTGCTGGGGCGAGTCGCCGCGATAGGCGGCGCGGCTGGCAACGTTGACGATGCGCCCCCCTCCCGCTCGCTCGCGGAAGTGGCCGATGGCGAGGCGGCAGAGGTCGGCACTGGCCTGCAGGTTGATCCCAAGCGTCCGGCCCCACACCGCGTGCCACTCGTCGTCGGTGGCATTGTCAGCGACGCCTTCGAACACGCCCGCATTGTTGACGAGCACGTCGATCGTGCCGAGTTCGGCGAGCGCCGTCTGCCACAGCGCGCGCGGCGCGGCTGGGTCGGTAAAGTCGGCGGCGATGAGCTCGTCGCTACCAGCCGTCGACTGGCCGACGACATGGTGGCCGGCATTACGGAGATGGACCAGCGTCGCCGCGCCGATCCCGCGGCTCGCGCCGGTGAGGAGGATGTTCATCTGCCCTGCCTAGCCGCCGAAGCGACCGGGCGGAAGTTCAGGCGGCAAACTTCGCCACAAACTCGCTGGTGGTGGAGCGGAAGTCGGCGATGTCCTCGGCAAAGCGGCCGAAGCCCTGCTCGACCTGGTCGATGTCGCGCGCGACATTCTCCGTATCCGATCGGATCGCGGCGATCGTCGAACTCATCGAATCGGCAGCCAGTGCGGTTTCGTCGACGGCGGCGGTGATCATCGTCACGGTGTGCGCCTGCAACTCCATCGCCTGGCGAATGCGGTCGGCCGATACCTGCACCTCGCCGACGGTGCTCTGGATCGAATCGTTCGCCTCCACGGTCTGGCGAGTGGCTTGCTGGATCGCGGCGATCTTGGTGGTGATGTCGTCGGTGGCGCGGGCGGTCTGGCTGGCAAGGCTCTTCACTTCCTGGGCGACGACCGCGAAACCGCGTCCGGCATCGCCGGCACGCGCTGCCTCGATCGTCGCGTTGAGGGCGAGGAGGTTGGTTTGACCGGCGATGTCGCGGATCAGGCCTAGAATCGATTCGATCGCCTCGACGTGGGACGACAGCGCCTGCGAAACCTTTACCGCCTGCTCGGCCTGGCTGCCCGCGCGCGTCGCGACGCCGGCGGCGACCTCGACCTCGTTGCGGGCATCCTCGATCGCGCGGATCAGGCCGGCGGCGGTCTGCGCGGCCTCGCGCATCGCGGTGGCGGACTGTTCGGCGGCGGCGGCGACTTCACTGGTCTTGCCGAGCATGCCGCGCGCCGAGGTGCTGGTCTCGGTCGCCTGACGGCGCAGCTGATCGCTCTCGGTCGTGCAGCGCTGGACGACGCCGAGCACCTTCTGGTTGAATTCGTTCGCTCGACGGGCCTGTTGCACCCCGCCTTCGATGCGAATCTTCTCGAGGCTGTAATGAACGAAGATATCGGTCTCGAGCATCGACAGGTCGCTGAGCGTCTTTTCCAGCCGGGCCATTTGCTCGGGTTCTCGGGTCATTGAAAAAAGGACGAGGCGCACCGCTTCGGTCTTGCCGGCGATGCCGCACAACAGGGTCGACAGCGTGATGTCGGCGTCAAGCGCCTGGTCGACATAGGCCTTGGCCTGTTCGACCCATCGCTGCTGGTCCGTACGCAGGTACTGATCGCGGACGTAAGGCAAGGTTTGCTCGGTCAGCTCTTCAACCTCGGCATCGCCAATCGGCTGCTTGATCTCCACGGTGGAGCGATAGCGCAGCCAGAAGGCACGGGCGATGTCCAATTCGCTGGCGCTGATCAGGCCCCATACTTCGGCCGCGCGGGTGGGAAGATCGCCTGGTGCGCCGAACTCCCGTATGCCGCGCGCCAGGTCATAATGTCGAAGTTCGCCACTGCGCATCATGTTCATCCCATGTCTCTCATCAACTCGTCGCGGGTGTGGCGGGGGAATGGTTAAGGGCGAGTTAGTCTCTACGAATCTTGCATCGCGCCGCCCTCCTGCCTAAGCGGACGCGGCAATCCCAAACGCCAGGATCGATCTCATGTCCCGCAATCCGTCACGCCCCTTGTCGCCCCATCTGACCATTTGGCGCTGGGCCCCCAACATGCTGGTCTCGATCCTGCACCGGGTAACGGGCGGAGCGCTGACCTTTGCGGGGCTCGGGCTGCTTAGCTGGTGGCTGGTGGCGATCGCCGGCGGGCCGGAGGGTTATGCGATCTTCACCACCGTCGCGATGAGTCCGGTCGGCCTGCTCGTGCTGGTCGGCCTCAGCTGGGCCTTCTTTCAGCACACATTCTCCGGCCTGCGCCACCTCGTGATGGATATCGGCGCGGGCTATGAACTTGGGACCAATCGAATAATGTCGATCGCGACGATCGTTGCCTCGCTGGTGGCGACTGCCCTGCTGTGGGTCACGCTGCTAGGGGTCGGACGATGAGCCAGGGCAAGAGTGCCACGCCGCTCGGCAAGGTGCGCGGCCTGGGCGCAGCGCGGTCGGGTGCCGGGCATTGGCTCGACGAGCGAGTGACCAGCGTCGCGCTGGTGCTGCTGTCGATCTGGTTTCTCGCCTCGCTGCTGTGGCTGCCAAGCTTCGATCAGAAGACGTTGGCCGAATGGCTGCACGGGGCGAGCGGGGCAGTGCCGATGGCGCTGTTCGTGATCGTGTCGTTCGTCCACGCGGTTGAGGGGACGAAGTCGTGGATCGACGATTATGTTCATGACGATGGCAACCGCGTCGGCGCCCATATCGTACTTACCTTTGCCGCCATCGGCGGAGCGTCCTTCGCCCTGTTCGGGTTGGCGAGAATCGCGTTTGGAGCGCATGCATGAGTGACGCCTACAAGATCATCGATCATGTCTATGACGTGGTGGTCGTCGGGGCCGGCGGTGCGGGCCTGCGCGCGACCATGGGTTCGGCCGAGGCGGGGCTCAGGACCGCCTGCATCACCAAGGTGTTTCCGACGCGCAGCCATACGGTTGCTGCACAAGGCGGGATCGCCGCGTCGCTCGGTAATATGGGGCCGGACCACTGGACCTGGCACATGTA
>NZ_JANMWY010000062.1:0-4450 GCF_031380695.1 Sphingomonas sp.
CGGGTCGCCCGCGCAGATCGCGCAGACGGTCGAGGGGTCGCTGCAGCGGCTCGGCACCGATTTCGTCGACATGGTCTATCTCCATCGCCTCGATAAGCGGGTGCCGGTCGAGGAATCGGTCGGCGCGCTGGTGCGACTGAAGGAACAGGGCAAGCTCGGTGCGATCGGCTTAAGCGAAATGTCCGCCGCGACCGTTCGCCGCGCCCACGCGGTGCACCCGATTGCGGCGGTGCAAAGTGAATATTCGCCGGCGGTGCGCAATCCCGAGATCGCGGTGCTGGCGACGTGCCGCGAACTCGGCATCGGCTTCGTCGCCTTTTCGCCGGTTGCGCGCGGGCTGCTCGCCGGGGCGATCAGGTCGGCCGACTATGACAAGGGCGATATTCGCGCGATGATGCCGCGCTTCGTGAAGCCGCAACTCGTCGCCAACCTGACGTTGGTCGAGGCCTATGAGGCGCTAGCGAGCGAGGCGGGATGCACGCCAGGTCAACTCGCGCTTGCCTGGTTGCTGGGAAAGAGTGACCATGTCGTCCCGATTCCCGGTACGCGCAGCATCGCCCATCTCGAGGAAGACCTTGCCGCCGCGACGCTTTCGATCGATCCAGATTTGCTGGCGAAAGTCGACGCTTTGTGTCGAGCAGGAGTGTTCAGTGGCCCGCGCTATTCCGGCGCGATACAGTCGCAGATCGACACCGAAACCTTTGCGGACGAAGAGTTGGCCTGACCGCCGATTTGACTAAATGCGACGAACCGTGCATTTCTATCGACTAACTGAAGTCGTCGCAGGAGTGAGCGCGTGACCGATCTGACCCCGGGCAAGAAATTCCTTCGCGCATTGCTGATCGGTTTTCTCCTCTCCATCCCGATCTTCTGCGTGTGGCTAATGATCGGCGACCGCCAGTCGCAATCGACCGAAGCGCGCGCCTCGATCGCGCAGGGCTGGGGTGGACCACAGGTCATCGCAGGGCCCGAACTGTCGATCCCATTCAAGCAGACCGTCACGGGCACCGAGCAGGTCAACGGTCAGCCGGTCAGCCACACGACGACGATCGAGCGGCGGCTGGTCGTCGCGCCTAGTGGGATCGACGCGGCGACGGTACTTCAGCCCAAGCATCGCCGCCGCTCGATCTACGATGTCGTCATCTATCGCGCCGAGACCAAGGGGCGCGCGATATTCGCGCTGCCGGCCGATCTCGCCTCGCTCGGGGTCCAGCCGGAAACGCTCGAACTCGCCCGCGCCGAACTTCGCTTTGGCGTGTCCGATGCGCGCGGCCTGTCGGGCAATCCGCAGGTACGCGTGGGCAACGCCGTGCTGCCGCTCGGCCCCGGCGGCGGGTCCAGCCTCGTCGGCTCCGGCTTCTACGCGCCGATCGATCTGACCAAGGTCGATCCGGCCAGGCTCGCGGTCGACTTTCGCTTCGTCCTGCGCGGCAACGGCAGCCTCGCCTTCGCCCCGCGCGCCGGGGACACGGCATGGAAGGTAACGTCGACGTGGTCGAATCCCAGTTTCGGTGGCGAATTCCTTCCGGACGATCACCACATCGCCAAAACCGGGTTCGACGCGATCTATCGCATCGGCAACCTCGCGCTCGGCCGCTCGCTGCTGTTCATCGAGGGTGCCGACAAGACCAGCGCGCCTGAAAGAGCAACGCCATCGGCATATGCGACCGCAAGCGAGACGAACGGTCCCCAATCCGCCTCGATCCAACTGGTCGAGCCGGTCGACCTCTATTCGCAAGTCAACCGCGCGACCAAATATGGCTTCCTGTTTGTCGGCTTTACCTTCCTCGCCTACCTCCTGTTCGACGTGATCGGCGGCGTGCGCGTTGCAACAGTCGAATATCTCCTCGCGGGCGCCGGGCTGGTGCTGTTCTTCGTCCTGCTGCTCGCCTTCGCCGAGGTGATCGGCTTCACCCCGGCCTATCTCGTCGCGGCGGCCGCGATCACCGGGCTCAACACCGCCTACTCGGCAGCGGTGCTGAAGAGCTGGCGGCGGGCGGCGGTGATCGGCGCGATTCTCGGCGCGCTCTACGCGATACTCTACGTGCTGCTTAGCCTCGAGGCCTACGCACTGTTGATAGGCTCATTGCTGCTCCTCGCCGCGCTGGCCGGGACGATGTACGTCACGCGGCGGCTCGACTGGGCTGGCGCACGGGACGAGGCCTAGCTAGACCGCGCGGCCTATGACCAACAACAATCCCCCCAAGCGGGTGTTTCCCGCCGCCAAGGTCGATGCCCAGGCGGCCAGGCATGTCCCCTCGTCGCCGCAGACCGAAAGCGCCGCCTATAAATTGGCGTTTCAGGACAATGACTTCCTGCTGCGTGAGGATTTGCGCCCGGTCCGCTTCCAGCTCGAGCTGCTCAAGACCGAGTTGCTGCTCGACGAGGCCAATATCGCTTCGACTTTCGTCTTTTACGGCAGTGCGCGGGTGCCCGAACCGGCCAAGGCTGATGAGTTGATCGAGGCCGCGCGCGGCGACAAGGCGAAGGCCATCGCCGAAAGCCTAAAGGCCAAGTCGCGCTATTACGACATTGCCCGCGAACTGGCGCAGATGGTCAGCCAATACCCGCTCGACGATGAGGGCAAGCGCCATTTCGTGGTCTGCTCGGGCGGCGGACCGTCGTTCATGGAAGCCGCCAATCGCGGCGCGATCGACATGGGCAAGGAGACAATCGGGCTCAACATCGTCCTGCCACACGAGCAATTGCCCAACCCCTATGTAACCCCGGACCTGAGCTTTCAATTCCACTATTTCGCACTGCGCAAAATGCATTTTCTGCTGCGCGCGCGGGCGGTTGCGGTGTTCCCGGGCGGGTTCGGGACATTCGACGAGATGTTCGAGCTGCTGACCTTGATCCAGACCGGCAAGATGCGGCCTATGCCGATCCTGCTGTTCGGGCGGGAGTTTTGGAACAAGGTCGTCGATTTCCAGGCGCTGGCCGACGAGGGAGTGGTCTCGCAGCACGACCTTGATCTGATCACCTGGTGCGAAAGCGCCGAGGAGGCCTGGTCAGCAGTGCGGGCCCATTATCGCGAAGGCAAGCACGAGCGAGGGTAAGTCCGCTCGCTACTTTTTCTCGGCGACGCCGTTTGGCCCGGTCAGCTTGGCCGCCCCTTCGCCGCCGACGTTCTTGGGTCCCCCGGCGGCGGCCTGCTGCTCGGTCAGGACGGCGGTGTTCGGGGCCTTCTGCGCACCCGCGCCATTCTGCGCCTCGGCTGAAGCCTTGGCATCGCCCGTCGGCGCGCCTGTCGCAGCTTCCGTCGGAGCGGCCGGTAGGGGCTTGGGCGCGTCGCTCTTGCTGTTCAGATAGGCGATGACGTTGGCGCGCTCCTGTGGGTCGCCGAGCCCGGCGAAGGTCATCTTGGTGCCCGGCGCCATCGCCTTAGGGCTGGTCAGCCAATGGTTGAGCGACGTCCAGTCCCAATTGCCGCCGACGCCTGACAGTGCTTCGGAGAAAGCGAAGCCGTTGGCGCCCTTGCCGATCGGCTCACCGAGCACCCCCCACAGGTTCGGGCCGAGCGCGTTCGCACCGCCTTTTTCTGCGTTGTGGCAGGCGGCGCACTTCTTGAACACGTCCGCACCCTTGGCCGCGTCAGCGCTAGCCAAGTAAAATTCGATCGGCTTTTCGGCGACCGCTGCGACGGCTCCCTCCTCGACTACGCCAGCGATCGGATAGCCCATTTTCTCGGGCCGTTCGGAGTTGAAGATTTCGCCGGTGACGGTGTAGCCGAGCAGGGCGACGATGCCGCCGAACAGGACCCAGCCGGCAATGGTGTTGGAACGGTCTTGCATGATACCCCGTGAGCAATCTGGCGAAGCGTTGCGCGGCCCTTAAAGGCAGGACCGCCATTCATCAAGCGGCGAGCGGCCGATCATCGGTCGGCGGCTCGCTCCAGCCAGTGATCTAGCAGCGTGCGGGCGATGGCGAAGCGCGGCGGCGCGAGGAAAGGCCCGTCCCTCCCGACGAGTGCGGCCGCCACCTCGTCGCGGGTGAACCAGCCCGCATCGTCGAGTTCGGTCGTGTCGATCGTCAGTGCGTCGTCGAGTGCGGTCGCAGTGCAGCCGATCATCAGGCTCGACGGGAATGGCCACGGCTGACTGGCGATGTAGCGGACGTCCTTGACGGTGATGCCTGCTTCTTCGTGGAGCTCGCGAGCGACCGCCGCCTCGATCGTCTCGCCGACCTCGACGAAGCCGGCCAGCGCCGAAAAATGCCCGGACGGGAATTGCGGTTGGCGGCCGAGCAGCAGGCGGCCGTCATGTTCAGCGAGCATGATCACGACCGGGTCAGTGCGCGGGAAATGTTCACCGCTGCACGACGGGCAACGGCGTGACCAGCCACCGCGGACGACATCGGTCGGATGACCACAGACCGAGCAATAGGGGTGGCGTCGGTGCCAGTTAGCGAGGGTGAGGGCGGCGGCGAACAGTGGTGCTTCTGACGTGCC
>NZ_JANMWY010000070.1:0-3894 GCF_031380695.1 Sphingomonas sp.
CTGCCTGCCCCTCGGGCTGGCGCAGGTCCAGTGTTACCGACCGTTTGGAGCGCCCTTCCACGTTCCAGTAAAGGCTCTCCTCCCCGACGAACGGCCCCGAATGACGGATTGGATCACCACTGCCGGGGGGCTCGATCTTGATTACGTCGGCGCCAAAATCGCCCAGCAAGGTTGCCGCAACCGGACCGGCAATCATCGTGCCAAGTTCGATTACCCGAATGCCCGCAAGGACGCCGCCGCGGTCCTGTCCCCGCGTCACGGTCGTCAGGCCCGGCCTGCCGTGGCAGGCGCAGGTACGGGGATATTGAACAGCCGAGCCGCATTCAGGCCGACGATTTTGGCGGTATCCTCATGCGTCAAATCCTTGGACCAGGATTTGATCGCCTTCTCGCTGTTCGGCCACGATCCCTCAACGTGCGGATAGTCATTGCCCCACAACAGGTTCTCGACACCGATGCGAGCCAGAAGCTCAATTCCGACCGGATCGGTCTCGAAGCTGGCGTGGCCGTGCATCCGGAAATATTCCGACGGCTTGTACTTCAGCTGCGGCGACACCCAGAAGGCGAAACAATCCTGCCCATGGTCCATCGCCCACAATGCATAAGGCAGCCAGCCGGCGCCGGCCTCGATGGTGGCGAAGTTGAGTTTCGGGAAGCGATCGAACACCCCCGAACTGCATAACTGAACGGTCGGCTCAAGGACCGTGTTCATGGCGTGGACGACATAGTTGATGATCGCGCCGCCATCGCCGCTCGCGGTACGGGGATCTTTCCCGGTGCCGGCGTGGAACGTCACGGGCAGGCCGGTCTGGCTGAGGCTGTCCCAGATCGGATCGAACACCGGCTGGTTGTAGCTCGCGCCTTTCACGAGCGGCGGCATCATTACGAATTTGAAACCGCGATCCGCCGACCGCTCAATCTCTTTGACGGCGGCCGGGATATCGGCGGGCGCAACGCAGGCCGCCGGAAAACTGCGGCTGTGGCCGCCGAAAGCCTCGAACGCCCAGTCGTTCCACGCGGCGCACATCGCTACATTAAGTTCGGGATCGGGCGACTGCCAATTCGTAAGCCCTTTGTTGGGAAACACAATTTCGGCATCGATGCCGTCATAATCCATGTCCCGGTAACGATCCACGCCAAATCCGCCCTGGTTCTGGAACATGGCTCCCTTGGTCTTGTCGAGTGCCGGTCGTTCACTACTGTCGCCGACAGTCTCGATAAAGGCGGAGACGGCGACGGATTCGTCGCGCGGTGCCTCGCGGATCATCGACGGGCGGATGCCTTCGGCGACGAACCATTTGCGTCCCCTCTCGTCGACCTTGACGTGGGGCAGGCGATCGCGAAACCGGGGCTCGATCCGCGCCGACCAGACGTCGAGGGGTTCGTTTACATGCCCGTCTGCGGACACGACGAAATAGTCCTTCAGCGCAGACTTATCCGGTGCGACATCGGGTGCCGTTTTCGACGGCGGATCGAGCACAGCTGCCATATCACCCTCCATTATTTATATATCTGGTATATATTTTATGGTGATGCGCGTCAACGCCAATTCGATGCCGCTTCGTCAGTCGAGCTGATATTCGCCAAGCGTCGGCGCTGGCCCCAGATCATTTGGCCGCCCTCGGAACGCTGCATCGATTGGAACCGGCAGCGAGGGAAGAATTGATCCGGCCCAAGCGTTCGCGTCGACCAGCCCGCGCCCACGAAAATGCGGATCGGCGAGCGCCCCCTGCAAATCCAGAATGATCGAACAGCAGACATCGTGGCCCGCAAAGAGTGCGGCCCACTGGTCGGCAGTGCGGGTGGCGATGCGATCGGCGACGGCGCGGGTCGCGCTCGTCGGTTCCGCTGTAGTGGACCGCCATTTGGCATCGAGCTCGATTGCATCGCAGAACGCGCGCCAGAATCGCTCCTCGAGCGGTGCAGCAGCGATGAAGCGGTCGTCGGCGGTTCGGTAAATGTTGTAGCGCGGCGACCCGCCGGTAACGAGGTCGCCGCCACGCGTCGGCCACTGGCCGGCGAACAAACCATTGCCAAGGCCCCAGTAGGCGAAGGTGAGCATCGAATCGCCCATGGCGATGTCGAGCGTCGCACCTTCTCCGGTCGCGTCGCGCCGTCGGAGCGCCAACAGAATGTTGAGCACGGCGGGCAAGGTGCCTCCGGCGATGTCCGCTGCCAGGATAGGCGGCAGGACCGGCGCTCCGTCCGCCCCGCCGGTCAGGCCGAGCAAACCGGTTTCGGCCATGTAGTTGAGATCGTGCGCGGCCACGCCGCTCTTGGGGCCAGACTGGCCCCAGCCCGTGATCGAACAATAGATGATCCCCGGATTGATCGTCCGCACCGCCTCCGCACCAAGACCGAACCGCGCCATGACGCCTGGCCGAAATTGCTCGATGAGGATGTCGGCGCGCTCGATCAGCGGGCGAAGTGTGGCGACCACATTGGGTTGCTTGAGGTCGATTGCGAGGCTACGCTTGCCGCGGTTGAGGAGACGGAAATTGACGCTGTCTCCATCGACCTTTGGCTCGTACGAGCGCATTTCGTCGCCCAGTCCGGGCCGCTCGATCTTGATAACCTCGGCCCCGGCTTCGGCCAACATGAGGCTCGCCAGCGGCCCCGGCAGCAAGGTGCTGAAGTCGAGCACCAACAGGCCCTCGAGCGGGCTCACCTCAAAGACGCCTTACTCGTTTGCCGCACCTCATGGCGCGGACCGGATCATATCCGCGCAACGCTCGCCGATCATGATGCAGACCGAATTGGTGTTGCCCGACGTGATGCTCGGGATGACTGATCCGTCGGCGACGCGCAACTTGCCGATCCCGCGCACCCGCAACTTTGGATCAACGACAGCATAGTCGTCGTCGGCGGCTCCCATCCGGCAGGTGCCGACGTGATGGTAACCCGTGCTCGCGGTGGCCCGGATATAGTCTTCCAGCCCCTGATCGCTTTCATTCGAAAGGTTCGGCTGAAGCGGTTTCGTGTCGAGCGCGCGCATCGGTGCCGCATCGCCAATTCGGCCGATCAGCTTGAGGCCGTCCACCGCGGTCTGCATGTCGCGTGGGGAAGAAAAATAATTGGGCGCGATGCGCGGCGCATCGTGCGGGTCGGCGGAACCGATGTGGACGGTACCCCGGCTTTCTGGCCGGTTCTGGTAGAAGGCAATTTGGAAACTCGACTCAGGCAGCAGCTTGCCTGAATAGTCGCCTGCTTCGAACGGCATGAAGTATATCTGGACATCGGGATCGTCCAGACCCTGGCGCGTATAGGCGAAGGCACCGGCAAGCGCCGCGCCAACTGCAAGCGGCCCGGTGCGGTTGGCGAGATAGCGCAGCCCGGCAAGTCCTTGCGAAACGAAACTGCTCATCGTCGCATTGAAGGTGTGCGGACTCGACGTCGTGTAGGATCGCTTGGGCAAGATGTGGTCCATCAGATTTTCGCCCACGCCAAGCAGTTCGTGAACTACAGCGACCCCGCTGGCACCGAGCACCGCTGCGGGCCCAATGCCCGATAGCTGCAACAGTTGCGGCGTCGCAAACGAGCCAGCGGCAAGCACGATCTCGCGTCGCGCGCGCGCGCGATGTTGCTGACCACCGCGCTCATAGAGGACCGCAGACGCCTCACGGCCGTCCAGCTCGATTCTGGTGGCGAGGGCATCGGTGACGACGTGGAGATTCTTGTTGCGGCGCGCCGGCTTCAGATAGGCGGTCGCGGTCGACGAGCGTCGACCCTTCCAGGTGGTCATTTGGTAATAGCCGGCACCCGCAACGTCGCGTCGGCAGAAATCGGGCGTGCGCGGAATGCCGACGTCCGCCGCAGCGTCGAGGAACGCATCGGCGAGCGGGTTGACCCAGCGAGCGTCCTCAACCCCAAGAGTGCCTTCATCGCCATGAAATTC
>NZ_JANMWY010000079.1:0-7981 GCF_031380695.1 Sphingomonas sp.
GCCTTTCCCGATGCCCTCGACCTGATGCTCGTGTGCGTCGAGGCCGGTCTGGGACTGGAGGCGGCCTTTGCCAGGGTTGGCCAGGAAATGACCCGCTCGCATCCGCTCCTCGCCGAGCAGCTCGGCTCGGTAGTGCTCGAGCTTCGCGCCGGGCGCAGCCGTGAGGATGCCCTTCGCCGCATGGCCGACCGCGCCGGGGTCGACGAAATCCGCGCCTTTGCGACCCTGCTGATCCAGTCGACCAAGCTGGGCTCGTCGATCGGCCAGACATTGCGCGTCTATGCGTCGGAAATGCGCGAGAAACGGCGGATGCGGGCCGAGGAAAAGGCGCACCGCCTGCCGGTGCTGCTGTCGATCCCGCTGGTCGCCTGCATGTTGCCGGTGATGATCGGTGTGCTGATGCTTCCGGCGGTAATCCGCACTGTGCGTATCCTGATGCCCGCGCTGGCGGGCAATCACTAAGGGGGGATCTCGCGATGCTTGGTAATAAGGCGATGACGGCCGTGGCGCTGACGCTGCTGACGGGCTGCGCGAGCAGCGGTCGATTGGCGATCAGGCCCCTGCCGACCGTGCTGGCGCAGGGCGACCGCCCCGTCAGCTTCCGTATCGCCGAAGCGCGCGGACAGTATGCGCTCGGCAATGTCGCGCTCGCCCTCGAATCCTTCCGCAAGGCACTGCGCGACGATCCCGCCAGCGTCGATGCGCTGGTCGGCATGGCCGGCTGCTATGACGCGATGGGCCGCTATGACGTGTCGCGCGGTCAATATGAAGCTGCGCTGGCGATCGCGCCGGCCGATACACGCGTGCTCGGCCAGTTCGCCGCCTCGCTCCAGCATCAGGGACTGGCGAGCGAAGCCGCAGCGGTGCGCCACGAAATGGCCGCCCGCGCCGCGCCGCCGCTCGCCGCTGCCGCTCCTGCCGCCGTCACCGTGGCAATGCCCGCCGCCCGCGTTGTGCCGACCATCACCCTGCCCGCCGCCGATGCTCGCGACCGCGCCGAGGCGACCGTGACGCTCGTTGAGGTCGCGCCTACCCTCATTTCGCCCGTCCCGGCCCCGATCGAATCGCAAGTTCCGCTCGCGCCGACGGCGCCGGCCGTCATTCTAGCGTCGACCACTATGCCCGCACCGCAGCTCGTGTCGGTTCCGCTGGCCCAACTGCTAGCGCTGGTCGTGCCGCCGGCCCCGCGTCCGGTGATCGAACCGGTTGTGGCCGTGGCTCCAACGCCGGTGGCGGTCGCGGTCCCGACCGTTGCCCGCGTTATCCCGGCACCCGTGGTCGCTTCGGCAGCCCCCGCCGTCGAACCCGCGCGCTTCGATCCGCCACTCGTCGCCCCAGTCGACGTGGCCGACGCGATGCCCGCAGCGATCAGCTACGGCCCGCGGCTCGAGCGGCTGACCCTCGGCGACGTCGCACTCGTCACCACCCCCGTTCGGCAGCCAATCCGGCCCCGGCCGGCACCGACACCACTGGCCATGCCGCCCGCCATCCTCGCCCGCGCCGCCACGCCGGTGCGATTCTCCTCGCTCGCGCCGCCGCTGGCCGACCAGCAGTCGCTGCGCATCGATGGCCGCGAGCGCGTGTTGCTGGTGCTCAACGCCGCCCGGGTCCAGGGTCTCGCCGCGCGCACCCGCCGCTATCTCGCCGGGCATGGCGTCCGCGAGGCGCTGGTCGGTGACGCCCCGCGTGTTCGCGAACGCTCGGTGATTATCGCGCCGCCGTTGCAGTGGGCGCGCGCCAAGGCGCTGGCACGGTCGCTAAAATTCGCACCCCGCACCATCCGCGGCACTCGGCTGATGCTGGTGCTCGGCCGCGATTCGGTGGACGCGGCCCGGGGATGATCCTGCTGGCCTTCGCCGCAGCGGTTGCGGCGACGAATTTCGCGCCGGCCCTGGCCGAGGCGAACCATGCGCTCGTTGCCGGGCGTCTCGACCAGGCGCAGATCATGATTGGCCGGGCCGTCGCCGCGGGCGCTAACGGCGATCCCGTCGACCGGCTCCTCGCCCAACTCGCCTTCGCGCGCGGCCAGGATGAGCAGGCGCTGGCGCTCAATCGCGGCTTGCTGATGAACCACCCGACCACTCCGCTGTTCGCCGAGCAGGCCGGCATTTCAGCCCTCCGCCTCGGCCGGGTCGCTGAGGCGACCGCGCTGCTACGCGCGGCGACGACGCTGCCCGGGGCCAGCTGGCGCGCGTGGAATGCGCTCGGTGCCGCCGCCGACGACCGCAGCGACTGGCCGCTTGCCGACGCCGCCTACGCTCGCGCCCGACACCTCTCGCCGGATCGTGCCGAGATCGCCAACAACCGCGGCTGGTCGCTGCTTCTGCGCGGCCGCTGGCGCGAAGCCGAGGCCGAACTGGCGCGCGGCCTGGTGCTCGGCGGGAGCGCATCCGCCGCCAGCGCCAAGCGCATGACCAACAACCTCCAGCTGGCCCGGGCAGCGCTGGCCACTGCGTTGCCGCTGCGCTCCGCCAAAGAGAGCGACGAAGCGTGGGCGGCGCGGCTCAACGACGCCGGGGTCGCCGCCGCGATGACTGGCGACCGCGCCCGCGCCATCGCCGCCTTCACCGGCGCGATCGGGGCGCGCTCCCGCTGGGACGGGCGTGCCGCCGCCAATCTCGCTGCGATCGAGGGTCAGCGATGAACTTGGCCGCCAGCGCCCCGCCGTGGCTCGTCGCCGCGCTATTCCTCTTCCTGCTCGCCGCCGCGATCGAGGATGGCTGGCGAATGCGCATCGCCAACCTCTTCTCGGTCGCGATCATCGTGGGTGCGCTCATCGCCGCTATCCTCGCTGGCTTTCCGCTCGCGCTGTGGCAAAACGGCGTGATGTTCGCCGCCCTGCTCGCCGTCGGGACCTTCCTGTTCGGTGCCGGCCTGCTCGGCGGCGGCGACGTCAAGCTGCTCGCCAGCTCCGCTTTGTGGTTCGACTTTGGCGGCGGGTGGAAGATGCTGGTCGCGGTTGCGTTGGCGGGCGGGCTGCTCGCGATCGTCCTGCTTTCGATCCGGCCGATGATCTCCGCGCCGGGCCGCTGGACGATTCTCAAGAAAGGCGGCGGCATTCCCTATGGCATCGCCATCGCCGGCGGCGTCGCCGCGACCGTGGCGCTGATGCGATGATCGCCGCACTCCTGCTCCTCGCCGCCCCGACCACGCTCTACGCCGACGGCAATTGGGCAGCCTTCGATCGCGGCACTAATTGCGCTGCCACGAGCCGGGCCGAGCGCATCACCCCCGACCGCGCCGACCAGGCCCACGCCGGCTTCACCTTTGACAAAGGTGGCGCGCGCCACGGCCAGCTTGCCGTCCGCCTCGGCCATCCGCTGCGCCCCGGCGGCACGGTCATGCTGACCATCGGCGACCAGCCCTTCCTGCTCGCCGCCAGCGACCGCTTCGCCTGGAGCCGTGGCCCCGCCCAGGAAGGCGCGATTATCGCCGCTGCGCGCTTGGCCGACGGGATGCGGATCGAGGGCCGCTCGCCCGGCGGTGGTCGCTTCGTCGACCGCTACCTGCTGGCGGGCGCACCCGGAGCGATCGACGCCGCCGCCGCCTGTTCGGCCAAGCGCTAGAAAAAACCGCCGATCATCGCTAAGGGAGCGCCTCGCATGAGCGCCGACACCTCCCTGATGCCGATTCCCGGCCCGATTGATCCCGTCCCGGTCGCGCGCCCGCTCACGCCCCGCGCCGATGGCCGGGTCGAGCTGATCGGCCTGTCGAAGGACCAGATCCGCACCGCACTCGAAACCGCCGGGCTCGAACCCAAGCAGGCCAAGCTGCGGGCCAAGCAGCTGTGGCACTGGATCTACAATCGCGGCGTCGGCGACATCACGCAAATGACCGATATCGCCAAGGCCCAGCAGCCGTGGATCGCGTCACGCTTCGTCATCACCCGCCCCGCAGTGATCGAGGCGCAGGTCTCGACCGACGGCACGCGCAAATGGCTGCTCCGCACGCACGATGGCCACGACTATGAGATGGTGTTCATCCCCGACGCCGATCGCGGGACATTGTGCGTGTCGAGCCAGGTCGGCTGCACCCTCAACTGCCGCTTCTGCCACACCGGCACGATGCGCCTCGTCCGCAATCTCGAGCCTTCGGAGATCGTCGGCCAGGTCATGCTCGCCCGCGATGCGCTCGGCGAATGGCCGTCCGCTCCGGACGGGCGGATGCTGACCAACATCGTCATGATGGGCATGGGCGAGCCGCTCTATAATTTCGACAATGTCCGCGATGCGCTGAAGATCGTCATGGACGGCGACGGGCTCGGCCTGAGCAAGCGCCGCATCACGTTGTCGACCTCGGGTGTCGTCCCGATGATGGCCCGCGCCGGGGCCGAGATCGGGGTCAACCTCGCCGTGTCGCTCCACGCCGTGACCAAGGCCGTGCGCGACGAGATCGTGCCGATCAACCGCAAGTACGGCATCGACGAGCTGCTTCAGGCCTGCGCCGACTATCCCGGTGCCAACAATGCCCGCCGCATCACCTTCGAATATGTCATGCTCAGGGACAAGAACGACAGCGACGCCGACGCGCGCGAACTGGTCCGCCTGATCCGCCATTACGACCTGCCGGCCAAGGTCAATCTGATCCCGTTCAACCCGTGGCCCGGCGCCGCCTATGAATGCTCGACGCCCGAGCGGATTCGCAGCTTCTCGAGCATCGTCTTCGCCGCCGGAATCTCCGCCCCGGTCCGCACCCCGCGCGGCCGCGACATCGACGCGGCGTGCGGCCAGCTCAAGACCAGCGCCGAGAAGCGCAGCCGCGCCGATCTCGACCGGCTCGCCGACGAAAAGCAGGCCGAGCTCGAAGCTCAGCCCTAAGCGACTACGCATCTTGCGCCGGGCTCGCGACCTCGGCACAGCGCCCCGATTGGGTGGGAACAACAGCATGTCATTGATCGGTAAATTGCTCGGCACATTGATCAAGCGCGGGCGGCTGACGCTGATCGTTGCCGATGGCCCGCCCGAGACTTTCGGCCCCGATCGCGACGAAGACCCCATCATCGTCCGTTTCGCCGACCGCCGCGTCGGGTTCCAAATCGCTCGCAACCCGCGCCTCGCGTTCGGCGAGGCCTATATGGACGGCCGGCTGACGATCGACAACGGCAGCATCCTCGACCTGCTCGAGCTGATCGTCGGCGCCAATAAATGGGAGGATGGCGGGCAGGGCCGCAAGCTGATGTCAAAGGGCAAGATGGGCAACATCGCCGCGCTCTTCCGCCGCAATCCGGCCGCCAGGGCGCAGCAGAATGTCGCCCATCATTACGACCTCAGCGACGATCTCTACGACCTCTTCCTCGACTCCGACCGCCAATATAGCTGCGCCTATTACAACGACCCGGCCAACAGCCTGGAGCAGGCGCAGGCCGACAAGAAAGCCCACATCGCCGCCAAGCTCCACCTCTCACCCGGCCAGCACGTCCTCGACATCGGCTGCGGCTGGGGCGGGATGGCGCTCTATCTCAACAAGGTCGCGGGCGTGTCGGTCACCGGCGTGACCCTCTCGAAGGAACAGCTCAGGGTCGCGCGCGAGCGGGCCGCCGCGGCGGGCGTCGCCGACCAGGTCAAGTTTGAATTGATCGACTATCGCGCGCTGACCGGCACCTATGACCGCATCGTCTCGGTCGGGATGTTCGAGCATGTCGGCGCGGCGCATTACGACGAGTTTTTCGAGACCTGCCACCGCCTGCTCAAGGGCGACGGCGTCATGCTGCTCCACACCATCGGCAAATTGGGCGGCGCGGGCTCGCCCGATCCGTTCACCGACAAATGGGTCTTCCCCGGCTACCACTTGCCCTCGCTGTCGCAAATGGCGGCGGCGAGCGAGAAGGTCCGCCTGATCGCCAGCGACGTCGAGACGCTCCGCCTCCATTACGCCTACACGCTGCGCGCCTGGCTCGAGCGGTGTGAGGGGGCCAAAGCGAAGATCGTCGCCATGTACGACGAGCGCTTTTTCCGCATGTGGGAATATTACCTCGCCGGCGGGATCGTGATGTTCGAACGTGGCGCGGCCTGCAATTACCAGGTCCAGTATATCCGCGAACGCCACTCGGTTCCGATCACGCGCGATTATATGGCCGCGACCGAAGCCCGCTATCGCGCGCTCGACAAATAGGAATGGGCCCGGCGCGCTCGCCGGACCCACATTTATTCAATTCCCGCGCATCTGCTTCATCTGCGCCCGACCGGCCTGGCGCTCTTCCGGCGTGACCTTGCCGTCATGGTTGGCGTCCATCTTGTCGAAATGCTGGAGCGCCATCGCGGTCGCTTCGGCCAGCGTCATCTTGCCGTCGTGATTGGCGTCGGCCATCCCGAACATTCGCGACATCATGCCGCCCCGATGGTCGCCCATGCCGTGATGACCGCCCATCTTGCCCATGCCGTCATGATGGCTGGCGAATTCGTCACGGCTGATGCTGCCGTCCTTGTTGCTGTCGATCATGTCGAACATCGCATTGCGGTCCATCGGCCTATGGCCCTCGGGCGCAGCGCCGTCCTTGCCGCCGTTCGCCGCCAGCTCGGCCTGGTCGAGCACGCCGTCGTGGTTGCTGTCCGTCATCGCGAACATCTTCTGGACATGCGCCGCGACGTCGGTGCGCAGTTGCGTGCGATTGTGCATATCGCCGCCCATCGTATGGGCAATCAGCGGCACGGAAACCAGCGTACCGGCGGCCAGCGCCCCAAATAAATAAGTCTTCTTCATGATGTCGACTCCAAAAATCTGATGGCGCGCGATTAACTGCCGCACTCTGTATCGCGCTTGAATGGTTCGCGCCGGGATGGCAGGGGCCGCGCGTCCACTTCTCACGGGAATCCTACGCCGATGGTCGACACTCCGCGCCGCGTCGTCCTCGCCTATTCGGGCGGCCTCGACACCAGCGTCATCCTCAAATGGCTGCAGCAGACCTATGGCTGCGAGGTCGTCACCTTCACCGCCGACCTTGGTCAAGGCGAGGAGCTGGCACCGGCGCGGGCCAAGGCCGAGCTGATGGGCGTCAAGCCCGAGCATATCTTCATCGACGACCTGCGCGAGGAATTCGTCGGCGACTATGTTTTCCCGATGATGCGCGCCAACGCGCTCTATGAGGGCCTTTACCTGCTCGGCACCTCGATCGCCCGCCCGCTGATCGCCAAGCGCCAGGTCGAGATTGCGCGGCTGGTTGACGCCGACGCGGTCAGCCACGGCGCGACCGGCAAGGGCAACGACCAGGTCCGCTTCGAGCTCGGCTATTACGCCCTCGCCCCCGACATCAAGGTCATAGCCCCGTGGCGCGAATGGGACCTGACCAGCCGCACCGCGCTGATCGACTTTGCCGAGAAGCACCAGATCCCGGTGCCGAAAGACAAGCGCGGCGAAAGCCCCTTCTCGACCGACGCCAACCTTCTCCACACCTCGTCCGAGGGCAAGGTGCTCGAGGACCCGTGGCAGGAAGACCCCGACTATGTTTACTCGCGCACCGACGATCTCGTGTCCGCCCCCGACACGCCCGAGGAAATCACCGTCGAGTTCAAGCGCGGCGACGCGGTTGCGGTCAATGGCGAGACGCTGTCGCCGGCGATGCTGCTGACCAGGCTCAACGAGCTCGGCAAGCGCCACGGCATCGGCCGCCTCGACCTGGTCGAAAACCGCTTCGTCGGGATGAAGTCGCGCGGTATGTACGAGACGCCCGGTGGCACCATCCTCCACGCCGCCCATCGCGCGATCGAGCAGTTGACCCTCGATCGCGGCGCCGCCCACCTCAAGGACGAGCTGATGCCGCGCTATGCGGAATTGCTCTACAATGGCTTCTGGTTCAGCCCCGAGCGCGAGATGCTCCAGGCCGCGATTGACCATAGCCAGGCGAAGGTCGAGGGCGAGGTCAGGATGAAGCTCTATAAGGGCGGCACGCACATAACTGGCCGCCGCTCAGCCATGAGCCTCTACAGCGAGAAGGTCGTGACCTTCGAAGACGACGCCGGCGCCTATGATCAGCGCGACGCCGAGG
>NZ_JANMWY010000083.1:0-7342 GCF_031380695.1 Sphingomonas sp.
GGAGTAGCACAGGGTGCGAGCCGCGTATTCATCGTCTGGAACCGGCTGATCCGCCCCGATGGAGTCTCGATCGCGCTTGCTTCGCCGGCCGTGGACGACCTCGGTCGCGGCGGCCTTGGCGGCAAGGTCAATCGCCATTTCTTCGAGCGCTTCGGGGGCGCGATCCTGCTATCGGTCCTGACCGGCGGAATCGGGGCCTTCACCCAGTCGCTGTCACGCGGATCGACCGTGATCGTCAGCAGCACCAACGAAGCGACCTCGCTGGCTGGCCAGGCATCGCGCTCGGGTGACATCCCCCCGACGATCAAGACTCGCCAGGGCGCGCTGGTGCGCATCTTCGTTGCCCGCGATCTCGATTTCTCCACCGTCGGCCCGACTGTCTAAGTTGACATGAGCAGCCAGCCACTCCTGTTCCTAGACGCGTTCCTCGCGCCCCTGGCGTCGTCGCTTGCGCGTGACGACGTTACCGATGTCTACATCAATCGCCCCGGCGAATTGTGGCTCGAGACTCAGCACGGGATCGAACGCCACGAGGATCCACGGCTCGACGACGATGCGTTATGGCGCCTCTCGCGACAAATCGCCGCCGCCACCGACCAGGGCATCAGCCGCGAGCATCCGCTCCTCGCGGCGACGCTGCCCAGCGGCGCGCGGGTGCAGGTGTGCGCTCCACCGGCGACACGCGGCCATGTCTGCGTGGCGGTGCGCAAGCATGTCGTTCCCAACTTGAGTTTGGATGATTATGTCGCCGCGGGCGCCTTCGATCGGGTCGGCGAGGCGGCGTTGTCGCAGGCGGCGACCGACGTTGCGCTAAGGGCTCAGCTGGCATCGGGCGACGTGCGCGGGTTCCTTGCGGCGGCGGTCCGGGCGCGCAAATCGATCCTTGTTTCGGGCGGGACCGCGACCGGCAAGACGACGTTGCTCAATGCGCTGCTCAAGGAGACACCCGCAGAAGAACGGATCGTGTTGATCGAGGACACCCCAGAGATCCAGCTGACCCATGCCAACGCGGTCGGCCTCGTTGCGGTGCGAGGCCGACTGGGCGAGGCATCGGTCAGCGCCGCCGACCTGCTCGAGGCCGCGCTTCGCCTCCGTCCCGACCGGATAATCATGGGTGAAATTCGCGGGGTCGAGGCGCTCAGTTTCCTGCGCGCGGTCAATACGGGCCACCCGGGATCGATCACCACCATCCACGCCAGCTCACCCGAGGGCGCAATTGAGCAGCTTGCGCTGATCGCGGCGCAGGCCGGGACCGACCTCGGGCGTGAGGAATTGAAGGCCTATATCCGCTCGGTGCTCGACATCGTTATCCAGCTCGGCCGCTCCGACGGCCAGCGACTGGTCAGCGACATCGCCTTCCTGCCTAAGGAGTAACGGCCGCGACCGAACGAAGCGCCATGCGGAAGCGCAGCGTGCTGTTCGCCGGAATCGGTCCGATCGCCTTCGCGCCATAACCCAGCGCTGGTGGAATCCACACAATCCACTCGTCTCCAGGACGCATCAGCTTGAGTGCTTCGTTGAACCCCGGCACGAACTGGCCGACCTGCCCACTGATCGGCTGCCCGCGCGCGAAGCTGCTGTCGAATACCGTGCCCTCGAGCAGCTTGCCTTCATAATCGAACGTCACCGTCTCGCCGTCTATCGGCGAGTGGACACTCACTGGCCCCCGACGAACGACATGATAGACGAGCCCACTTGGGGTCGTGACGTGGCGCACCCGCTCAAATGCAAGCGGCGTGCGGTCGATGTTTGTTTTCTCTGTGGTTGCCACCATGCACGCGGCGAGCGGCATGGCGAGCACGCCGCCGCCGACGATCAGGCGAAGCCACATGTCCTAGCCGCGTTCGCCTTGGGCGGGCGGCGGTGGCGGCGGCGGCGGTGTCGGCGCCACTGGGCAAGCGGCGGTCACCTCGATCACCGATCCATCTTCGCACGTTTGCGTCGCCGGTGGTGGCGGAGGCGGTGGTGGCGGAGCAGGTGCCTCGACCATCGGCGGCGGCAGTGCGGCGACTCCGCCGAAGTTGAAGATCAGGCTCACCAGCAGGCTGTGCGAACGAAACTTGCCGGTCTCGGCAAAGGTTGAGGTCGAGGTCGCGCCGGTCGCTGCATTCGTGAACACCGCCCCATTGGAGAAACGCAGGCGCGAGGTCTGGAAATAGCGATATTTGAGACCGAGATCGATGTTCGGGCTGATCGCGGTCGAAGCGCCGGCAATCAGCTGATAAGCCCAGCTGGTATCGCGCTGGCCAAGCGTCTTGACCCGAGCGCGACCCGCGCCGCCGCCGCCATAGACGCGCACGCCAGGCGCGATGTCATAATCGATCAGACCGTTGAGCATCGCCGACATGACCCGAGTGCGATCACCGAAGTTGAAGCTGCTCGCGGTAAGACCGCTAAACGGCGGCGTGTTGGTCGCGGCGAGGAGCGTCGGGCTGGCGGAGAAGTTCTTATCGCGGGTGCGCTTGTAGCCTAGTTCGCCTTCGAGCCGGAACAGTCCGAAGTCGTAACCGGCGATGGCATCGACATCGACACCCTTCTTGTAATCGGCGACGAAGCCGCTGCCATATCTGTTGTTGGTCGTCGTGACGGTCTGGCCGAGCAGGCCACCGCCGGTAGGGACGGATTGAACGCGCAACGAATTTACGCTGTAGTTAGTGACCCGCGGAAAAAGTATGCCACCTTCAAGACCGACATAGGCCGCGCCGTCGCGGGCAACGGCTGGCGAACTCATCACAATGGCTGCAACGGCAACCGTTAGAACCGAATAGCGCATGGTTGATTTCCCCTGAGTGGCATGGCGCGCTTGTAACTTCTGTTGTTCCAGACTCAAAGGCGCGAGTGTTTGACTTTCATGACACTCTGCAGGTTTTCTTGGTTGTGAACCGGTGCTGATTGCCGGCTAGCCGGCGGCGCTGAGACGGCCCGCACAGGGTTGCTGAGTGCCTGAGACTGTGGGGGCATTCCCGAAAGCGACTGAAGGCCCTCGGGATCCACCACCTCGAGCCAGTCGTATCCGACGCGAATGAGCCCAAAGGTCTGAAACTTGCTGATGACCTTGTTCACCTGGACCGTGCTTCGACCGAGCGCCGCCGCCAGCATGCGCTGGCCGATTGGCAGGCTGAAGCGTCCTTTCACGCAAGCACCCGATTGCAACGATCGTTCGTGAAACTCCAACAAAAGTAGGGCTAAACTGCTGGTCGTCGACCCCAGTGTGAGGCGCGTCAGATGGTCGAGCAGCAGACGGCGGTAACGGAGACCGCTGCGCTCGATCATTGCTGCGGACTGGGGTGCGGTCGTCGGTCCACCCTCAACTAGCGGCGACGCATCGACCGTTCGCACCGGCGTCAGGCAGATCAAGTCGCAATCATGGACGTTGAATAAACCCGGGATGACATAGTCACCGGGCATGAGGAAAAGGAAAATCAGCCGGCGGCCGTCGGCGGCACAACGGAGCCAGCCAGCCCAGCCGCTCGTGATCAAGCGGATGCCGCTGCCCGCTTCGATCCTGCTATTGGAAGGATGATGTAGCGCCGTTCTCCAAAGGCCCTGGATCGCCGCTTGCTCGACGTTTGAGAGCGGTTCGTCGGATGTCGTTCGCTCAGTGAGCTGCCGGAGATTAACGCGCTCAGCTCGCTGTTTATGAATGTTCACATTCGGGTTCCTGCCGGCAGACGGGGACGACGGACTATGCTCGATTATTTACGACACGAGCCACCGGAACGACTTGCGCACCTGCCATGTTCCGCCAATCGTACATACTAGATACGGTGGTGACTGGTGCGCCGGATGCGACTTTCAATTTCGCATGCCGCAGGCGAGCGAGCGCTTCGACGATTTCGGTTTGAATTCATGGTCTTGACGAGGAAGCGTGACAGGAAGGCAAAAAGCGCGTTTCACGGGTCAAACCGGCCGAGTCGGATTGCCGGTGCGTTGGAGTGGGCATGGCTGATCAAAAGGACCTGAACGAGGTCGAACAATTGCTCGCGACGCCGGGGCTCGCCGACGCACTGGAAAGCGACCGGTTCAAGCAGTTCCTCGACCATGTACCGGTAGCGATCGCCGTGGCAGAGCTTCAGCCTTCGGAGACGATCACCTACTGCAACCTCGAGTTCGAGCGCCTTATCGGTAAAGACGCGGTGGAAATTCAGGGGCACGACTGGAAGATACTCCCCGGCATCGCGGCGAAAGACGGTGACGAAAAGCCGCTCGGCGAGGCAGTTTCAATCGACGACGAGTATATCGGCACTTTCACCATGATTGGCGAGAATAAGCAGATCGACGTCGACGCCTGGTCCAACACGATCGAGTCCGATGACGGTGTACCGCTCTTCCGACTGGTCGCGTTGGCGACGACGGGGCAGCGTGATCGCCTTCCGGGCGAACAGCATGACCAGCTGCTGCGACGCAAGGATGCCCTGCTTCGCGAGATGCAGCATCGCGTCAAGAATAACCTCCAGATGATTACGGCGCTAATCCGGATGGAGGCGCGCAACGTGGCCGACGATGACACCGGAGAGCGGTTCGACCGGCTTGCCGGCCGGATCAATTCTCTGGCACTTCTGTATGACCTGCTGTCCGGCGAAGGCGCGGATGATGGCGTCGATCTGGGCGTATACGTCAGCAAGATCGCTTCTTCCGTCATGGAAGCTCATGCGGTCGAGGGCATTCGGCTCGAGCTGAAGGTCGATACCTGGCCATGCTCGATCAATGTCGCCATGCCGACCGGCCTGGTCATCAACGAGTTGATGACGAACGCCCTCAAGCATGCGTTCGTCGGGCGCGATGGGGGCACCATCACGATCTCCAGCCTGGTCGACGACAGCGGCTGCCGCGTCATTGTCGCGGATAACGGGGTCGGCCTGCCCGACGGCATGAGCTGGCCGCAGTCCGGCAAGCTTGGCGCGGTGATCGCGCAATCCTTGCGGCAGAACGCCAAGGCCCAGCTCGAGGTGCATTCTGCACCCGGTAAAGGGCTGCGGGTGGTCATCTTTTTCGCGCGCGAGGCCGCTGAACCGACTGCTGCGTAGCTACGCCCACTCACGACATGCTCATCGCCGCGACACGAACCTGGGCTGTGCTTGCGACAGCACTATTGGATGCAAGTGCTTCAATCTCATTTCGACCGGTGAGGGAAGTCGTGCAGTCTGACCGCGATAGGGCAGAGTGGTAACATTATCCTATTCGCTCTACGGATGTTGCAGTGCAGCATGGAGATGGGTTCTGCGGATCGCGATCATCGATGACAGCCCGGCGCGCGCTTCGGTGATCGAGGAGGGCTTGCGCGAGGTTGGGCTAGCTGACGTGGTCGTGTTGACCGAGCGCAAGGGACTGGTCGCGCGGCTGGCCGAAATCGCCCCCGACGTGGTGCTGCTCAACCTGACCAATCCGGGACGCGACACGCTCGAGGAGAGCTTCCTCATGTCGCGCACGCTCAATCGCCCGATTGCGATGTTCGTCGATCAGTCGGACGAGGAGATGACCCTCGCCTCGGTCGACGCGGGCGTTTCGGCCTATGTCGTCGACGGATTTCGCAAGGATCGCATCAAGCCGATCCTCCACCTAGCCATCCGCAGGTTCAACGCCTTTGCCCGCCTTCAGGCGGAATTGGCAGAGGCACGCGGCGAGCTGGCGGACCTGAGAATCGTCGACGAGGCGAAGCGGATGTTGATGAACCGCCGGCAGCTGGCCGAGCCCGAGGCCTACAAACTGCTGCGGAGCCACGCGATGCGATCCAACCAGCGGATCGTCGAGGTCGCTCGCGCGATCCTGACCGCCGAACAATTGATGGGAGACGGCGCGTGAGCAAACCAATGCGGATTGGCTTCTTGCCGTTGGTCGATGCGGCGCTGCCGATCCTGGCGCGTGAGCTCGGCTACGGCGAGGAAGAGGGACTAGCGCTCGAGTTGGTCCGCGACATGAGCTGGGCGACGGTTCGTGACCGACTGGTCTATGGTCGAACCGATGCTGCCCATTTGCTTGCCCCGCTGGCGATCGCGGCAACGCTGGGGCTCGAGCGACCTGCGGCGGAATTATCGGTGCCGTTCGTGCTCGGCCTCAACGGCAATGCCATGACTCTGTCGAACGCGCTTGCCGACGAGGTCGCGGACGACGGCGTCGGTCGCGACGGGCTGAGCGACCCAGTCGAGGCAGGACAGCGGATGGCCGCAGTAGCGCGCGTCCGCGCGGCGGCGGGACGCAAGCTCCGGCTCGGGGTCGTTCACCGCTATTCGAGCCACAACTATATGCTCCAATATTGGCTTCGCGGGAGTGGCGCCTCGCTCGATAACTTCGAGATTGTCGTGATTGCGCCGCCCTTCGCCGCCGACGCGCTGGCGGCAGGCGAAGTCGACGGCATTTGCGTCGGCGAGCCGTGGAACAGCGTCGCGGTCGATCGCGGGGCGCCTCTCGCCGACAAGGAAGTTGCGTCCCTCGCCGTTCGGGATCTGGTCGATCGTCCCGATTAGATAGGCGCTCATGCAGGCACCGGGATGAGGTTGGCGAACTGCGGACGAGAATGGCCGCCATACTTGTGCTTGCCTGATCGACCTTGTCCTGACCTTGGCCCCCTCGGGGGCGTCGCTGCAGCACTGCATTTCGCCGTTGCCAACGATTATTCCGCAGTCCTGTCTCTGCCCGTCGATACGCTCGATGTTCCCGCGGATTTGCTCGGGTGCCTTGGCGCGGGAGGGCCGAGATACTTGATGGAGCAGCATTTGATTGGCTTTTGGCCCGCACCCCTCGCACGACCGCTAGAAGCGCATCTTTCGGGCGGCGACAGGTCGGTGAGATCATGGCTCTCTGCCTGCTTCGCAAAGAGCGTCGGCGAACCGCATCCGATCGGCAACGCGAATTTCGCCGAAGACCTAAGGAGGTTCTCGGCTGCAGCTGAGCCGCGGAAGTAGCCACACCGGCACGGGCGTCAAGCCTTCGCGCTCGTCCGTTTTTGGAGGTGTCTCGTCCTCGAAGGCACGATGATCGAACGGCCGCACCTTGTCGCGGCGCGCAACGCACTGGCGTCCGTCTAAAAGATATAGCGCATCCGCACATTCTGGTGCGACGGTCCGGCCGGAACCGCGAACCGCACATCGCCCGCGCTCGGCGCCCCGAAGCGGATCGCGGGGTTGTTGGAAAAGCCGAAACCCTCGCGCGGGATTCCGAACCGCTTGTCCATCTTGCCGTTGTCGTTGCTGTCGTGGACCAGCAACAGCGCCCATTCGCCCGGTGCCATGTGGTCGAACTCGATCCGCGCCGTCCTCGCCGCGACGCTGCCGTGGACCGCCTCGGGATCCTTGTCGCAGCGCATGTAATCGGACGTCTGGCGGGTCATGCAGAACAGCAGCTT
>NZ_JANMWY010000106.1:0-3723 GCF_031380695.1 Sphingomonas sp.
ATGGGCAGGTTGAACATCAGATGCGCAGCCCACGCTCCTAACACTCCCCCCATGAGTTGCATGGCGATGTATGGCCAGGCCTCGCGCCACGGTAGGGAACCGCGACCCGCAAAGACGAGCGTGACGGCCGGATTGAAGTGAGCGCCGGAGATGGGCCCCAGCATCGTGATGAGGACAAACAGCATCGCGCTAGTGGCAAGCGTGTTGCCGAGCAGCGCCACGGCCACATTCCCGCCCGCTAACGCTTCGGCCATGATACCCGAGCCAATGACGGACGCGAACAGGAAGAATGAACCCAGCCCTTCAGCGGCAAGCCTTTGCTTGAGGCTGGCGTGGTCAATCAATCGCGGTGGCCCGGTCGCTCGTCTTGCCGATCTGCTTGAGCTGGTTCTCCAAGCTCAGTTTGTCGATGCTGTCCAACGGCAAGGCCAAGAACAGCTGTATGCGGCGCTGAAGCGCCAGATAGGCGTTCCAGAACGCGCGCTTCTGGCCATCGCCCTCGACGGTTGCAGGGTCTTCGATGCCCCAGTGCGCGGTCATTGGTTGTCCCGGCCATAGTGGACAGACTTCACCCGCTGCATTGTCACAGACGGTAAAGACGAAATTGAATTCCGGAGCGTCGGGGCGGGCAAATTCGTCCCAGCTCTTGGAGCGCAGCCCCTCGGTCGAAAGCCCAAGCTCGTTCAACCAGGCGAGGGCAGCGGGATGCACTTCACCCTTTGGGTAGCTCCCAGCCGAATAGGCCCGAAAGCGGCCCCGACCTTCCCGGTTGAGGATGACCTCAGCAAGGATGGAACGAGCCGAGTTGCCCGTGCAAAGGAACAGTACGTTATATGTCTTGTCCTGCGTCATCCGGACTTCCTTTCGGACTGGGACGAGGCTGCTGGGGAGCAGTCGGCGCCGCCGCAGCAGTTCTCCATCAGGTAGCCGACAAGCTCATTCATTGCGGCGTAGTCAGCCGAATAGACGAGCGAACGCCCGTCTCTTCGCTGCCTGATGAGCCCCGACCGATTGAGATGGGCTAGGTGGAACGAGAGGGAAGAGTTCGGAACCGACAGGGCTTCGGCCAGTGAACCAGCCGACATGCCGTTCACCCCAGCTTGAACAAGGAGCCGAAAGAGGGCGAGCCGATGTTCCTGCGCAAGGGCCGCTAGCGCGTCGATGGCCTTGGCCGATCGCATGGTAATCTCTCTTACATTTCGAATTATCTCGAAATGACGTTCGACGATCAGGATGTCAACAACATTTCCACATGATTGGAAATGTCCAAACCGTGAAGCCTTAGGAACTGTACCAGCTACCGACCGCTAACCACCCATCCCGGCCGTAGCGCGGATGTCCGCTATCCACCCAAAGCTGACATCGCAAAAACTTCTGTCCTACAGGCTGACGATCCGCCTAGTCTCCGACTCATGCAGACCGAGCCCTTCCGTCCAATCCCATCCAGCCCGCCAGCCGTGATCCGGTGCTCAGCGCGCGCAATCCTTCGCGCGCCGGATCGCATGGGGATTTCAGGACGGACGTAGCGTAAACATTGGAAACTTCCGATCGGCCCCGAAACCCCGATAGTGTGTGAACTTTCGTGAACTTTGGGTAGGAACTGACCCCATGCTCGCTATGCGCCCCGACTGCGAACGCTGCGGCGCCGACTTGCCCGCGAGCGCGCCAGGCGCGTTCATCTGCTCGTTCGAATGCACCTTCTGCGCGCCTTGTGCCGAAGCGCTGGACGACCGTTGCCCCAATTGCGGCGGCGACCTCTCCGACCGCCCGACCCGGTCGAAGCCCAATCTGGCGAACCATCCCGCGTCGACGGAGCGGAAGTACCAGCCGTGACTACCCCCCGCATCCTCGTCATCGCCGGCTCCGACTCCGGTGGCGGCGCGGGGATTCAGGCGGATATCAAGACGATCACTATGCTCGGCGGCCACGCCATGACCGCGATCACCGCCGTCACCGCGCAGAACACGCTCGGGGTGCAGGCGGTTCACCTCATCCCGACCGACATCGTCCTCGCCCAGATCGATTCGGTGGTCAGCGACATCGGCGTCGATGCGGTCAAGATCGGGATGATCGGATCGGCCGCGACCGCTCATGCCGTTGCCGACCGCCTCGAAGCACTCGACGTCCCGATCATATTCGACCCGGTGATGATCGCGACCAGCGGTGACAGCCTCGCCGACGCCGATACGATCGCGGCGTTCGGGCGGCTGATGGCGCTGGCGTCGGTGGTCACGCCGAACTTGCCCGAGCTCGAAGCGCTCGGCGGGGAGGCGGCGGTGATGGCGCATGGCGGTCACCTGCTGGTGAAGGGCGGGCATGCCGAGGGGTATCGCGTGATCGACCGCTTATTGTCCGCGAACGGTGAACTTGATCGCATTGAAGGTGAGAAGATCGACACCCGGCATACGCACGGCACAGGCTGTACGCTGGCGAGCGCGCTGGCGTGCGGGTTGGGAGCGGGTCTCCCGATCGAGCAGGCGTTCCGCCAGGCAGTGCGCTTTGTGCGGCATGCGATTGTGGCGGCACCGGGGCTGGGGCAGGGCCATGGGCCGCTCGGGCAGCAATTTGTGCCTCCTCCTCGTCATCCCCGCGAAAGCGGGGACCCAGCGCCGACAAAAAAACTGGGTTCCCGCTTTCGCGGGAATGACGAATAAGGCGCACGATGCCCCGTCCCTGCTTCAAGATTGAACGCGACTTCCCCACCCCCCTCGCCGGGGTTGACGAGGCTGGCTGCGCGCCGCTCGCGGGCCCGGTCGTCGCCGCCGCCGTCGTCCTCGACCGCGACCATTTTCCACGCGGGATCGACGACAGCAAGAAGCTCGACCTCGCCACTCGCGAGGCGATCTTCGCGCGGTTGCAGAAGGTTGCGCGGATCGGGGTCGGGATCGCCTCGGTCGCGGAGATCGACACGCTCAACATCTACTGGGCACGGATGCTGGCGATGAGCCGCGCGGTCGAGGCGCTGGGGTTCGAGCCGGCGTGGGTGCTGGTCGACGGCAACCGCCTGCCGAAGTGGGAGCGGGTCAATGCGAAACCGATCGTCGCCGGCGACACCAAGTGCCGCTCGATCGCCGCCGCATCGATCATTGCAAAGGTCACGCGCGACCGCATCATGCTCGATCATTCGCGCACGTACCCCGGCTATGGCTGGGAGACCAATCGCGGTTATCCGACCGTGCATCACCGCCGCGCGCTGGTCGAACTCGGCTGCACGCCGCTCCACCGCCGCAGCTTCAACCTGGTCCGCGAGCGGCTGGCGATGGGCTGTCAGCACGAAATGGAACAGGCGAGTCCTTTGGGCCACACCACCACCGGTTGAGTCCCGGACCGCTCCCATGACTCCATATGTTGTGCCGCCAAGCCGCTGGACGCGCTTCGTTCCCGCCGCCGCTGCGCGCCCGTTTACCCCTCCGCGCTTGACCGCGAGTCCGCCCTGACTCACCCTTGGGGCGAACAGGGGACACGCGTCGCATGATTGCCATTTTGCCGATCGGGGAGATGCGGGGCCGTGCGCGGCCCGCGACTAAACGACCGTCCCGCCCGCTGCAGCTCGACACCATCATCCAGGGCGATTGCATCGCCGAGATGGCGATGCTGCCCGACAAGTCGGTCGACATGATCTTCGCCGATCCGCCCTACAACCTCCAGCTCGGCGGCGACCTGTTCCGGCCAGAGGGAGGCCGCGTCGATGCTGTCGACGATGCGTGGGACAAGTTCGACAGC
>NZ_JANMWY010000114.1:0-4062 GCF_031380695.1 Sphingomonas sp.
AGCCAGCCGCTGCTGGTGCGGATGCACCTGATGGCGTTGCCGGGCGTGGCGATCGAAGACATTCGCACAGTCGTGTCGCACCCGATGGCGCTGAAGCAATGTGCGGCGCAGATCGCGGCGCTGCGCGTGGCGACCGAGGAAGCGTCGAACACCGCAGTCGCCGCCGCCGGGCTCGCCTCTGCCGATCGCGGAGTTCTCGCGTCGGAAGCGGCGGCGCATGCTTATGGGCTCACCATCATTCGCCGCGATCTTCAGGATCGTGTCGACAACGCCACCATCTTCGCGATCTTCGAACGGCGGGCGGCATGAGCGTCAACAGCTTTGGACGCGTGTTGCGCTTTTCGACCTGGGGCGAGAGCCACGGGCCGGCGATCGGCGCGGTGGTCGACGGCTGCCCGCCGGGACTGCATCTGAGCGAGGCGGACGTGCAGCCGTTCCTCGACAAGCGCCGGCCGGGGACGTCGCGCTTCACGACGCAGCGGCAGGAACCCGACCAGGTGCGCATCCTGTCGGGGGTGTTTGAGGGGCGGACTACCGGCACGCCGATCAGCCTGATGATCGACAATGTTGACCAGCGGTCGAAGGATTACAGCGACATCGCCACCGGCTATCGCCCGGGCCATGCCGATTTTGCCTATGACGCCAAATATGGCCATCGCGACTGGCGCGGGGGCGGGCGGAGCTCGGCGCGGGAGACGGCGTCGCGGGTGGCGGCGGGCGCGGTCGCGCGGCTGGTGGTGCCCGAGGTGACGATCCGCGCTTATGTCGTCGAGATTGGCGGGGACGCGGTCGACCGGGCAAACTTCGACGAAGGCCAGATCGACGCCAATCCCTTTTTCTGTCCCGACGTCGCTGCCGCCGCGCGGTGGGAAGCGCTCGTCGATGAGGCGCGCAAGGCGGGATCGTCGGTCGGGGCGGTGATCGAGTGCGTCGCGTCGGGGGTTCCGGCCGGATGGGGCGCGCCACTCTATGCCAAGCTCGACGCGGAACTCGCCGCCGCTTGTATGTCGATCAACGCGGTCAAGGGGGTCGAGATCGGCGACGGCTTCGGCGCGACACGGCTGCGCGGCGAGCAGAATGCCGACGAGATGCGTGGCGGCGGCATGTTCCTCGCCAATCACAGCGGCGGGATCGCGGGCGGAATATCGACCGGGCAGGACGTGGTCGTTCGGGTTGCGTTCAAGCCGACTTCGTCGATCCTCACCCCGGTGCGGACGGTCGATCGCGACGGCCTCGAGACCGAGATCAGCACTAAGGGCCGGCACGATCCGTGTGTCGGCATTCGCGGCGCGCCGGTCGTCGAGGCGATGATGGCGCTGGTGCTGGCCGATCAGAAACTGCTCCACCGCGCGCAGTGCGGGTGAGCGCGTGACGACAATCAAGGCCGAATTCGGCCCGCGCAGTTACGACATCGTCACCGAGCATGGATTGTGCGAGCGGGCGGGCGAATTGCTCGTGCCGCTGGCGCGTGACGGGCGGCTGGTGGTCGTCAGCGACGAGCAGGTGTGGGCGGCACAGGGAGCGCGCTTCGTGGCCGCGCTTGGCAATATTGCGGTCGAGCCGATCGTGTTGCCGGTGGGTGAGGCGAGCAAGAGCTGGGCCACGCTGGCAGTGCTGGTCGATCAACTGCTCGCGCTGGAAGTCGAGCGGAGCGACCATATCGTCGCCTTCGGCGGCGGGGTGATCGGCGACCTGGTTGGGTTCGCGGCCGCAATCGTTAAGCGCGGATGCAATTTCGTGCAGGTGCCGACGTCGTTGCTGGCGCAGGTCGACAGTTCGGTCGGCGGCAAGACCGCGATCAACGTGCCCGCCGGCAAGAATATGGTCGGGGCTTTCCACCAGCCGGCGCTGGTGCTGATCGACCCTGCCGTCCTCGCGACGCTGCCCGACCGCCACATGCGCGCCGGCTATGCCGAGATCGTCAAATATGCGCTGATCGAGGATGCGGAGTTTTTCGGGTGGCTGGAAGCGAACGCGGCGGCCGTGCTGGCGCGCGATCCCGCCGCGCTGGCCCACGCCATCGCGACCGCTGTCGCGGGCAAGGCGAAGGTCGTCGCCGCCGACGAGCGCGAGACCAAGGGGCGGCGGGCGCTGCTCAATCTGGGTCATACATTCGGTCATGCGCTGGAGGCAGAGACCGGCTTTTCCGACCGGCTGTTTCACGGGGAGGCGGTCGCGGCGGGGACAATGCTGGCGTTCGACTTCTCGGTCGCTCGGGGGCTGTGCCCGGCGAGTCAGGCCGAGCGAGTGCGCACTCACCTTGCCGCAATTGGCCTGCCGACCACGCTTGCCAGCGCGAATGTCTCGGCCAACGGTGCGACCCTCGTCGCCCACATGATGCACGACAAGAAGCGCGAGGGCGGGAAACTGCCGTTCATTTTGGCGCGCGCCATTGGGGGGGCGTTTGTCGACAAGTTGGTCGCCCTGGAGGAGGTTTCAGCCTTTCTCGACCAGCAGGCATAATGGGATCCCATTGACTCGCCGCCCGTTTTCAGGGCATTGACCGATGCGATGACGACGATCGCTCTTTCGGCTCACGCCACCCTGTCCGCCCTGCGCGTCACGGGCGCGTTCGTCACGTTCAAAAAAGACTATTTTACCAGCTGAGGCGGGACACGACTGACGCGCGCTAACGAAGCCGCTCCATTCGACCCCGCCAGGATCGCCCCGGCGGGGTTTTTTAATGCCGAATTCTGAGGACCGACGATGACCGACCACATTGCTCCAGAACAGCCCGGCCACGAAAAACACGGTGCGCTGGCCTCGCCGACGCCGCCGCCGGGTGCCGCCGCCGACTGGACCATCCCGCAACATTGGGACGAGCTGACCGAGGAAGATCATTGGGTGTGGGACACGCTGTTCGCGCGCCAGCAGACGCTGCTCCACGGCCGCGCGGTGGCGGCTTTCGAGGAAGGGCTCGACGTGCTCAATCTGAGCCGTCCCGGCGTGCCTAATCTAGACGAGGTCAACGAGCGGCTGGCAGCACGGACCGGCTGGTCGGTCGTTTCGGTCCCCGGCATCGTCCCCGACGACGTCTTCTTCCGCCATTTGAGCGAGCGCCGCTTTCCCGCCGGCGCGTTCATCCGCCAGGCCGACCAGCTCGATTATCTCGAGGAGCCCGACGCGTTCCATGATTTGTTCGGACATGTGCCGATGCTGGCGCAACCGGCGGTGGCCGATTTCATGCAGGCGCTTGGCCATCTGGGACTGCAGGCGGCCGATCTCGGCGCGATCCACCGCATCGCGCGGTTATACTGGTACACCGTCGAATTCGGCCTGGCGCGCGAGAACGGCGGGCTGAAGATTTACGGCGCAGGCATTTTGTCGAGCTTCGGCGAGGCGCATTACAGCCTGGAAAGCAGCAAGCCCAACCGACTGGCGTTCGACCTCAAACGGGTGCTTCGGACCGATTACAAGATTGACGATTTCCAGCCCAGCTACTTCGTCATTGACCGGTTCGAAGCCGTCCTCGAAACCGTCCAGCAACACGACCTGCCGGCGCTGCTCGGCGAGCTCGACGATCTGCCGGATCTTTCCCCGAACCATATCGACGCCGCCGACCGGATCGCGGCCTGAGGATCACATCATGGACCATTTTACCCATCGCGGCGGCGCGCTGCATTGCGAAGAAGTCGCACTGTCGACCATCGCGCGCGACGTCGGCACACCGGTCTACGTCTATTCGGCCGCGACGATGAAGCGCCACGCCAACGTGTTTCGCGCCGCAGTCGGCGGGAATGATCCGCTCGTCGCCTACGCGGTCAAGGCCAACCCCAATGCCGCCGTGCTGGCAACGCTGGCGGCCGAAGGACTGGGCGCCGATGTTGTGTCGATCGGCGAGTATCGCCGCGCGATTGCCGCTGGCTTCCCGCCCGAGCGGATCGTCTTTTCGGGCGTCGGCAAGACCGCGCCGGAAATGGCCTATGCGCTGGAGCGCGGGCTGTGCCAGTTCAACCTGGAATCGGTCGTGGAAGCGGAAATGATGTCGGAGGTCGCGACCCGGCTGGGGATCGCCGCGCCGGTCGCGTTCCGCGTCAATCCCGATGTCGTGGCGGGGACGCA
>NZ_JANMWY010000126.1:0-2925 GCF_031380695.1 Sphingomonas sp.
TGGGTCCGGGCGGCGGCACGCGCAAGTTCGGCCTGCCCGAACCGCACACCGATTACATCTTCTCGGTCATCGGCGAGGAATTCGGGCTGATCGCCTGCCTCGCCATCGCCTTGCTCTACATGGCGATCGTGGCGCGGGTGCTGGTCAAGCTGCTCGACGAGGAGAATACCTTCTGTATCCTGGCGGGCGCGGGGCTGGTGATCGAATTCGGGCTGCAGGCGCTGATCAACATGGCGGTCAATGTGAAGATGGCCCCGTCCAAGGGCATGACCCTGCCGTTCATCAGCTATGGCGGGTCGTCGATGCTGGCGCTGTCGATCGGCATGGGATTGCTGCTCGCCTTCACCCGCCGCAACCCCTATCTGGCGCGCTCGTCCTATGTCGTGAAATGGAGCGGCGATTGCCTTCCGGACTAATGATCTTCCTCGCCGCCGGTGGGACCGGTGGACATATGGTCCCGGCCCATGCGCTGGCCGGTGAACTGCGCACGCGCGGCCATCATGTGAAGCTGATCACCGACGAGCGCGGGGCGAAGATCCCCGGGCTGTTCGACGGGGTCGAGACGCATGTCCTTCCGGCCGGTCGGCTCGGCGGCGGGGTGTTCGGCTATTTCAAGGCCGGGCGGGCGGTGCTGGCGGGGCGGCGGCAGGCCAAGGCGCTGATCCGCGAGGCCGGGGCCGACGCGATGATCGGCTTTGGTGGCTATCCGTCCTTCCCGGCGCTGCTGGCGGCAAGCGCCACTGGCGTGCCGACGATCATCCATGAGCAGAATGCGTTGCTCGGCCGCGTCAACCGCATGCTGGCGCGTGATGCCAAGGCGATCGCCACCGCCTATCCGCGCGTCGAGCGATTGAAGCCCGCGTTCGAGGACAAGGTCGTGCTGGTCGGCAACCCGGTGCGCGAGTCGGTTTCGCGGCTCGGCGAGATGCCCTATCCGCCCTATGACGACACCTCGCCGTTCAAGGTGCTGGTGACGGGCGGAAGCCAGGGGGCGTCGATCCTCAGTGATATCGTCCCGTCGGCGCTTGGCATCCTGCCGGGGTCGCTCCGCGCTCGGCTGCAGGTCGTGCAACAGTGCCGCCCCGACGAGATCGGACGCGTGCGCGGCATTTATATTTCGCTCAAGGTCCCGGCCGAACTGTCGACCTACATCGACGACATGCCGGCCAAACTGGCCGACGCGCACCTGATCATCGCCCGCGCGGGGGCGTCAACCATCGCCGAGCTGACCGCCGCCGGGCGCCCGGCGATCCTCGTCCCGCTGCCGAGCGCGGCTGACGATCACCAGACGGTCAATGCGCACGAAATGACGGCGGCAGGCGGCGCGCGGACGATTCCGCAGGCGCACTTCACGCACGAGACGCTGGCGCGGCAGATCGAGGCACTGGTCGACGATCCCAACGGTCTCGCCAACGCCGCCGCCCGCGCGCTGTCGGTCGGTCGGCCCCACGCCGCCCGCGACCTCGCCGACCTCGTCGAACGGGTGGCCGGCGGCGGATCGCCACTGCTGGTCGGCCCGGCACTCGAAGCGCGCGTCCATTCCGACGTGCCGGCGCAGGGCATGCCCGCATGAAGGCCCAAACCTCATGAAGGCCATGGGCACCGAGATCGGCACGATCCACTTCGTCGGCATCGGCGGCATCGGTATGTCGGGCATCGCCGAGGTGATGCACCAGCTCGGCTACCAGGTGCAGGGCTCGGACCAGGCCGAGGGCTATGCGGTCGAGGGTCTGCGCAAGGTCGGCATCCCGGTGACCATCGGCCATTCGCCCGACAATCTCGGCGATGCCAGCGTGGTGGTCTGCTCGACCGCGATTCACCGCGGCAATGTCGAGGTCGAGGCCGCGATCGAGCGCCGCCTGCCGCTGGTCCGCCGCGCCGAGATGCTGGCCGAACTGATGCGGATGCAGTCGACCATCGCGGTCGCCGGAACGCATGGCAAAACCACGACCACCAGCATGATCGCCGCCATGCTCGACGCCGGCGGGATCGACCCGACCGTCATTAATGGTGGCGTGATCAACGCCTATGGCTCCAACGCCCGGCTGGGCAAATCCGACTGGATGGTGGTCGAGGCCGACGAAAGCGACGGCAGTTTCCTGCGGCTGGACGGAACGATCGCGGTCGTCACCAACATCGATCCCGAACATCTTGACCATTATGGCAGCTTCGACGCGGTCAAGGACGCCTATGTCGAGTTCGTCGAGAATGTCCCCTTCTACGGGCTCGCCGTGCTGTGCGTCGATCACCCCGAGGTGCAGAATATTCTCAGCCGCATCCGCGACCGGCGGGTGGTGACCTACGGCTTCTCCGCATTGGCCGACCTCCGGGCCGACGGCATGAAGACCGGCCCCGACGGCACGCGCTTCGACGCAGTGGTGCTCCAGCGCGATGGCAAGCGGCGGACGATCGCCGGCATCCATGTGCCGATGCCCGGCCGCCACAATGTCCAGAATGCGCTGGCGGCGATCGCCGTCGCCATCGAGCTTGGCATCGACGACACAAACATCGTCAACGGCTTCGAGAAGTTCGAGGGCGTCAAGCGCCGCTTCACCAAGGTCGGCGAGGTCGGCGGCGCGGTGGTGATCGACGATTATGCCCACCATCCGGTCGAAATCCGCGCGGTGCTTTCGGCGGCCCGGGAAAGCGCGCAAGCCTCGGTGGGAGTTGACGATGCCTCCGGCCGTGTCATCGCCGTCGTCCAGCCGCATCGCTACACCCGGCTGCACAGCCTGATGGACGATTTCCAAAACGCTTTTAACGACGCCGACATCGTCATGGTCGCCCCGGTCTATGCCGCTGGCGAGGAGCCGATCGAGGGGGTGGATTCGGCGGCGCTCGCCGAAGGGCTGCGGGCCCACGGACACCGCATGGTGAAAGCCGTCGCCAACCCTAATGAGCTGGCTGAGTCGCTGCGCGACATTG
>NZ_JANMWY010000167.1:0-1993 GCF_031380695.1 Sphingomonas sp.
CGAGCCAACCGCAATAGCCAATCGGCGCGGGTTTACCGAACTCTTAGTTGCCACGAAACCATCGCGGTCGACGTGTGCCCGGACGCACGGCTCCGGATCGGTCCAAACCAGTGCCTCAACATCGTCGATCGTCATTTGCGATAAATCGTGGATGACTTTATCGCAGGAATCGCAGTGACGATTGCAGCCAGCGGGCTGCATGTCATCCCATCTCTCTCCGCACGGCTCAGGAAAAGATACGCGGATGTCACTCATCGACACACTCCATGCTGGCTGGGCCAAGATCCGGACAGCCTGACCGCCCTCCCCTCGCATGGCAAGTATCCCCTACTCCGTCGTCCCGCCGTCCCAATGATCGGCGTCGTGGTTCGCCTCGGCGTCGGCCTTGGTCTGGTGGACCGTCTTGTCCTTGTGATCGGGCGGGCCGTAGAGGGTGTAGAGCTTCAATGGCTCGGTGCCGTCATTCTTGATATTGTGCCGCGCGCCGGCCGGGACGACGACCGCATAGCCATCGCTGATCTTGCTTTCCTTGCCGTCGATGGTGACCACGCCCGAGCCTGAATCGACGCGGAAGAATTGGTCGTTGTCGGGGTGGACCTCGGCGCCGATTTCCTCGCCGGGCTTTAACGCCATCAGCACCAGTTGGAGGTGCTTGCCGGTGTAAAGCACGCGGCGGAAATCTGAATTGGCCTTGGTCAGTTTCTCGATGTCGTCATGATAGCCATTCATCCGCCGATTCCTTTCGATTCCCCGGTTTAACGGCGCAGCCGCCACTTAGCTCCGCATCCCCGCGCCCGGCGGCAAGTCCCCCGCCCCGCTCTGCGGACGGATGAACATGCGTCGGACCATCGGCCAGCGGTCGGCGGCGTCGACCTCGATCGAGTGGACCAGTTTCTCGACATCGCCGGCGCTGATTGCGTCGTCGAAGTCGACCGATACCATCACCGTGATCTGATCGGGCGAGCTGTGGAGCGTGAGCACGTCGCCGACCCCGGTGACCCCGCGGCGGCATTCGATCATCCGCTTCAATCCGTCGACGATCTCGATGTCGGCGCTCTCGCCGATCAGTAACTGCTTGCTTTCGACCGCCAGGATCCACGCGGTGAAGCCGAGGATGCCGCCGATCACCACCGATGCCGCGCCGTCGAACCGCGGGTCGCCGGTCAGCTGCGACAGGCCGAGCCCGATCGCGGCGATGACGATCCCGAACATCGCCGCGCCATTTTCGAGCAGGACGATGAAGCCCGGCGGGTCCTTCGAGCGTTTGACCGCCTCGATCCAGCCGAGCGGCCCCTTCGCCTGCTTGAACTCGACGAACGCGGTCCACGTCGATCCGCCTTCCAGCAGGAAAGCGAAGGCGAGCACCACATAAGCAATGATCGGCGACACCGCCGGTTCGGGGTGCGAGATGTGCAGCATGCCTTCGTACACCGACACGCCGGCGCCGAGCGCGAACACCAGCACCGCGACGACAAAGCTCCAGAAATACAGCTCGCGGCCATGGCCCAGCGGATGCGTCGCGTCGGCCGGCCGCCGCGCCGCCTTGCGCCCCCACAGCAAGAGAAGCTGGTTGGTGGAGTCGACCACCGAATGGACGCCTTCGGTGAGCATCGCCGATGATCCGGTAAAGGCGGCGGCGACAAACTTCGACGCCGCAATGCCCAGGTTCGCGGCAAAAGCGATCCACAAAGTGCGGTTGTTATGAACCCCGTCGCTCACGTCGTCCCCTTTAGATGTGGATCACCCGGCCATAGGCGCTGAGCACGCTTTCGTGCATCATTTCGCTCAGCGTCGGGTGCGGGAAGACGGTGCGGATGAAATCTTCCTCGACCAGCTCGGCGGTCTTGCCGATGGTATAGCCCTGGATCAGCTCGGTCACCTCGGCGCCGATCATGTGCGCGCCGAGCAGCTCGCCGGTCTTCGCGTCGAACACCGTCTTGATGAAGCCCTCGACTTCGCCGAGCGCGATCGCCTTGCCATTGCCGATCGCCGG
>NZ_JANMWY010000170.1:0-9148 GCF_031380695.1 Sphingomonas sp.
CTGACCATGCTCCGCACGCTCGGCGTCCGGCTGGCCCAAGGCTATCTCCTCGGCCGCCCTGCGCTGGGCGCGCTCAGCGCCTTCCCGCCGCTCTTCAACCGCGGCATCGGGGAACGGGCGCGCAAGCTGGCGTAGCGCAAATTAAAGCATCAGCTCAAACCAAAACCCGTCTGACCTTCCGAGCCGTAACCTTCCAACCCCCAAAACGGCTTCAGGGCTGACCTTCCCCTGACCTTCCCGCCCGACGCGAACGACTTCGGGGGCCGGCGTTCCCCTGATCGTTCGCGCCGTACGTCCTAAATTAGGAAATACCACAGCAGCGCCAGGACGCCGAGCCCGAGCAGCAGCCACGGCAGCCACTTCATCGAACCGCCGCCGCCTTCGGCGACCTCTACCGCGTCGGGCGCACTGATATATTGCTCGCGGCGGCTGACCGGCGGCGTGACCGGGTCGACGGACGCAGTCGCTGGCGGCAGGTCCGCTGCGAGAGACGGCGTGTCGAGCGGCTCGCTGTTCATCGTGCTCCCGCCGACAGCGCCCAGCCCGGCGGCGACGGCCCCCGCCGCTGCCGTCGCGGTTCCGAACCTCGGCGCGGCCTTGGCCACCGGTTCGGCAACTGGATCGGGCGCGGCGACCGGATCGGGATCGGCGACCGGATCGGGATCGGCGACCGGGGTCGCTTCCCTCACTGGCTCGGGCGCCGCCACCGGCACCGGGTGGGCGAACGGTGCCGCGTCATCGACGACGATCGGATCTGGCGCGCGCGCTGCACCCTTCTTGACCAGCAGGGGGGACGCCGCCCCGGTCGCGCCAGGTCCAGCCGCCCCCAGCGCAGCATGCGTACCCGCACCGAGCACAGCCGCCGCCGCCGCACCGCTACCTGTGTCGCTCGCCGCCGCCTTCGTGGGCGCAGGGGCCTTGGCGAACAGCTGCAGCTTGTCGAACGCTTCGGCCAGCAGATAATAGACCGTCACCCGGTTCTTGGTCCGGTCGGCCTTCATCCGCTCGCCGACCGTCGCGATCACGCGGTCGATCTCGGCATTGTCCTGCGTCAGCGCCAGCTTCTTGCGGCAGAAACCATCGCGCACCCGGTCGGTTTCGGCCTTGTCGGAGAACGACACCAGCGCGCTGTCGACCTTGTGCAGGGAGATGCCGCAATGCCGCACAATCCCGGCGACGATTCCGTCATCGGCCTCGGGAGCATATTTCTTGACGTCCGCCGACCAGTCCTGCGCCATGTTCCGCACTCCCCTGTTCCTGATCTGCAAATAGGCGCCCTGTTCACGGCATTAGTCAACCCGCGCCCGCTACCCCTCGATCACCACCTTCGTGCCGAGTTTCGTCATGGCGAACAATCGCTCGGCGAACTTGTAGGGCAGGCGCACGCAGCCGTGGCTCGCCGGAAAGCCCGGGTTCGGCCCGGCGTGGAAGGCAAGGCCCTTGCTGTCGTACATCTGCATGAACGGCATCGGCGCATTGTCATACTTGCGACTGAAACCCTTTTGCTTCTTGATGATCACCGACCAGAAGCCGAGCTGGGTTTCGCGGCCCTTCTTGCCGCTGGAGATCGTCGCGACCCCCACCAGTCTGTCGCCGCGATAGATGTAGAACAGCTGGCTGACGAGATCGATCACGATCTTCGCCTCGCCCTCGGTCGGCACCTCGGCCACCCAGCGAAAGTCGCCCGGCGCGAGTGCCAGCGGCCCGAAGGCAGCGACCGCATCCTCGTGCGCCTTGGGCGCGAAGCCGTTGGTCCAGCGATAGGCCGGGGTCATCGCGGGCGGCGGAGGCGCTTCGACCACCTGCCGCGGCCCGGTTTCGCATCCGCTCAGCGCGGCGACCAGCCCCGCCGTGACTATCCAGCGCCTAAGTTTCCGCATCGATCGCTCCGCTAATGTCGTCGGCGCTTGCAAGCGCAATCGCTGGCGACCGTCAAGCCCTTGGTATACCAGTAATTAACAGCGCCCTACGGAGAAGATGGTGACAGCGGCATCGCGGCGGGGCTAAGTGCCGCGCGATGACCGATTTCGCCCCCCTACTCCTCTCAGATCGCGGCGAGCCCGCGCGCACTTTGACGTTGGTCGACAAGGACAGTGTCGACGACTGGCGCAAGGCGCTGCCCGCCGCCCACCCCGCGCTGGCCGACGCCGCCCGCTTCGACCCGGCCAAGCCCGGCGCGCTGCTCCTGCTGCCGACAGGCGACGCGGTCGATGCCGTAGCCAGCGTGAAGGACCGCGCCGCCCTCTCCCCTTGGTGCCTCGCCGCCGCTGCCTCGGCCTTGCCCGAGGGCCGCTACCGGCTGGCGGGCGGCGAGGCCGGGCTTGCCGCGCTAGGCTGGCTGCTCGCCCAGCATCGCTTCGACCGCTACAAATCCGCCCCCGATCCGCTGCCCACGCGAACCCTGCTGGTCGCCGACGTCGCCGCCATCCCGGCGACGATTCGCCTCGCCGAAGCCACTGCCCTCGTCCGTGACCTGGTCGACACGCCCGCCGCCGACATGGGCCCCGCCGACCTCGAGGACGCCGCCCGCGCCCTCGCCGCCGAGCATGGCGCGAGCGTCACCGTCACGATCGGCGACGCGCTCGAACAAGGCTATCCGATGATCGCCGCCGTCGGCCGCGGCGCCGAGCGATCGCGCGCGCCTCGCCTGATCGAAGTCACATGGGGCCGCCCCGACCACCCGCGCATCGCCTTGGTCGGCAAGGGCGTGTGCTTTGACAGCGGCGGACTCGATATCAAGCCGGCCAGCGGAATGCGGTTGATGAAGAAGGACATGGGTGGCGCGGCGCATGCGTTGGCGCTGGCCGGGCTGGTGATGGGTGCGCGCCTGCCGGTGCGGCTCCATCTGCTGATCGCGGCGGTCGAGAACAGCGTCTCGTCGACCGCTTTCCGCCCCGGCGACATCCTCGCCAGCCGTCTCGGCCCGACGGTCGAGATCGACAATACCGACGCCGAGGGCCGGCTCGTGTTGGGCGATGCGCTGGCGCGGGCGGCCGAGGACAAGCCCGAGCTGATCCTCGACTTCGCTACCCTGACCGGCGCAGCCCGGATCGCGCTCGGTCCCGATCTCCCCGCGACCTTCGCCAACGACGAAGCGCTCGCGACCGACCTGCTCGCCGCCGCCATCGCGGTCGACGACCCGCTGTGGCGGCTCCCGCTGTGGGACGGCTATGACGAGATGCTCAAGTCCGACGTCGCCGATATCGTCAATTCGGCCGACTCCCCCTTCGCCGGGTCGGTCACCGCCGCGCTGTTTCTGCGCCGCTTCGTCCCCGCCGCGACACCCTGGGCCCATCTGGACACCTTCGCCTGGCGACCAGCGGCAAAACCGGGGCGGCCCAAGGGCGGTGAAGCGCTCGGGCTTCGGGCTGCGTTTAGCCTGCTTGAGGCGCGTTATCGCCCCGCCTGACCGACGCGACCCGCGATAATTCGACCGGCGGATGTGTTGCCTACGCAACATTTCGGCCCGTGCGCGGTTAATCCCTTCACGAACTATGCGGTTCGAAGGAGCAAGACGCGGAATGGCGGATGGAGCGCTGACGGGATGGATGCGCGCGCTGATCGGATATGTCCGGTCCGGCGAGCCCGACCTGACCAACAGGCAGATGGCGCTGCTAATGCTCGTCTATCTGACGCCGGGGCCGCACACGGTGCGTGGGCTGGCGCGCGGACTGGGGGTGTCGAAGCCGGTGGTGACGCGCGCCTTGAATACGTTGGGTACGCTGGGCTATCTCCGCCGCGAACGTGATCAGGACGACCGCCGCAACGTGTTCGTCGTCCACACCAGCAGCGGGGCTGATTTTCTTGAAGGGTTCAAACGTCTCCTCCGGATCGATAGCGAGGGGGCAAGCCGACAGGGTGCCGGATTCCAGCCCGCGCCCGCCCGCACCGCCTTCGCCCACGGCTGATGCCCTCGCGGTCGGCAGCTTTGCGCTCGCCGGCAAGTCGAACCCGCCCGACCCCGTGATCCACGCCTATCGCAAGGACCTCGCCGACGTCGCGCTCGCCGGGCGGGTAATATCGTCTCATTATGCCGAGCCGCTGGTTCGGCACTTGGCAGCGGATGCGCCGTTCGTCACCGGGCGTGAGGATGGCGCGGCGACCATCTCCATGCTGGCCGAGGGCGATGTGCTGCACATGCTCGACTGCTCGCTCGGCTGGGCCTGGGGCTATGCCGGGACGGAACGGCGGGTCGGCTATGTGCGTGCGACTGCGCTCAAGCCCTGATCACTTGAGCTCGCCGCGCTGGCGGCGGATCGCAAACCATTTGGCAACGTTGACATTATGCTCGGCCAGCGTGTCGGCGAAGACGTGTCCGCCGGTGCCATCGGCAACGAAATAGAGCGCCTTGGTCGGTGCCGGGTTCAACACTGCGGCAATGCTTGCCTTACCCGGGTTGGCGATCGGGCCGAGCGGGAGCCCGGCACGGCGATACGTGTTGTAGCCATTGTCGGCGTCAAGTTCCGATCGCAGGATGCGCCGACCGAGCGGCTTGCCCTTGGTAATCGGGTAGATCACGGTCGGGTCGGCATCGAGCTTCATGCCGATCTTGAGCCGGTTGCAATAAGCGCCTGCGACGGTCGCGCGTTCGGCCGGTTTGCCGGTCTCCTTCTCGACGATCGAGGCGAGGGTCAGCGCGGCGAGCGGGGTCGCGACCGGACAGTCGCCCTTGCTTTTGGCCCAGAGCGCATCGAGCGTGCGGTGCATCGCATCGGTGGTCCGCTTGAGGATCGCCGCGCGTGTCTCGCCGCGCTCATAACTGTAGCTGTCTGGCAAGACCGAGCCTTCTGCCGGCAGCGGTGCCTCGCCGGTCGCGAATGGCAAGGCCGCGAGCCGCTCCTGGACCATGACCGACGGCATGCCTTCGGGAATGGTCATCAGCCGCTGGACCGGATTGCCATGCTGCAGCAGATCGAGCACCGCCGCGCCGCTGGCATGGGCCGGGATGCGATATTCGCCCGCCTGGATGGCGTCGTGCGAACCGATCAGCCGCGCGAGATAATACCAGCGCTTCCCGAGCCCGCGGACCGCACCGGCATAGGCCAGTTGCTCGGAGGCGGCATTGAGCGAAGTTCCCTGCTGGATCGTGACCATCGCCGGGCGGGCCAGCGGCCCCGGTCCCCACCAGTCATATGCCCCGAACCCGCCAATCGCGACCAGCGCAAAGAGGAAGAGCGAGCGGAGGCGCTTCACGCGCTCAGGCCTCGACCGCCTTCATGATCAAGCTGGCGTTAGTGCCGCCGAAGCCGAAGCTGTTGTTGAGCGCCGCCTTGACCTCGCGCTTCTTCGCCACATGAGGCACCAAGTCGACCCCTTCGGTGCCGTCGTCGGGATCGTCGAGGTTGAGCGTCGGGGGGACGATCTGATCGCGAATGGCGAGGATGCAGAAGATGCTCTCGACCGCGCCGGCACCGCCGAGCAGATGGCCGATCGCCGATTTGGTACTGCTCATCGACGCGCCACACAGGTCATCGCCGAACACGCGCTTGGCGGCGGCGAGTTCGATCGTGTCGGCCATGGTCGAGGTGCCGTGGGCGTTGATGTAATCGATGTCGCACGGCTCCATGCCGGCCTTCTTCAGGGCCATCCGCATGGCGATTTCGGCACCCTTGCCCTCGGGATGCGGGGCGGTGACATGGTAGGCGTCGCCCGACAGGCCATAGCCGACAACCTCGGCATAGATTTTCGCGCCGCGCGCCTTGGCGTGCTCATATTCCTCAAGCACCACGACCCCCGCGCCCTCGCCCATGACGAAGCCGTCGCGGCCCTTGTCATAGGGGCGGCTGGCCTGTTCGGGACGGTCGTTGAAGCTCATGTTGAGCGCGCGGGCCTGGGCGAAACCGGCCACGCCGAGCGGGTTGATCGTTCCTTCCGCGCCGCCCGCCAGCATGATGTCGGCGTCGTCGTCCTTGATCATCCGCGCCGCGTCGCCGATCGAATGGGCGCCGGTCGAGCAGGCGGTGACGACCGAATGGTTCGGCCCCATCAGGCCGTATTTGATCGAGACCTGACCCGAGATGAGGTTGATCAGGCGGCCGTGGACGAAGTGCGGGCTGACCCGCCCCGGACCCTTTTCGGCCAGCACCAGCGATTCGCTCTCGATCCCTGGCAGGCCGCCGATGCCCGAACCGATCGAGCAACCCGTGCGCAGCTTGTCCTCTTCGCTCATCTCGGTCAGCCCAGCATCCTCGAGCGCCTGGCCGGCGGCATCGATGCCATAGATGATGAACGGATCGACCTGGCGCTGGACCTTGTGGTCGACGCGCTTGTTGGGGTCGAAGCCATAGGCATGGTCAGCGGGCTTGACCTCGCAAGCGATAGTGCACTTCTGCCCCGTGGTGTCGAACCGGGTGATCGTCCCGGCGCCGCTCTTCGACGCCAGGATGTTGGCCCAGACCGTCTCGACGTCCGCGCCGAGCGGCGTGACGAGCCCCAGACCAGTGACGACGACACGGCGCATTCAGTCTCTCCAGACAGGACGACAGGCCCGAACCCGGATGGGCTGGGCCTGTCGAATTTCAATCATCAACCCGTCCCGCAGCCCGTGGCGCGGGGCCGAATTCATCAGGCCTTATGCTCGTCGATGTAGGTGATCGCATCCTTGACGGTGGCGATCTTCTCGGCCGCGTCGTCGGGGATCTCGACGCCGAACTCTTCCTCGAACGCCATCACCAGCTCGACGATGTCGAGGCTGTCCGCGCCCAGATCATCGATGAAGCTGGCCTCTTCGGTGACCTTATCGGCGTCGACGCCAAGATGCTCGACGACGATCTTCTTCACCCGATCCGCGGTCTCGCTCATGCTTGCATTCCTTCTCTTGATTTAACCGATGCCCTAGCGAGGCGCGGTGGCGGCGGCAAGCGCGATTGCACCGTGCAGCGAACCAATGCAGGAGGCCGCGTGGCCGAGACCCGTCCCCTCACCCCCGGCGAAATCGAGCTGGCGCGAAGCGTCTTTGGCGAGGCTATCGATTATGACCGGGTGCGCCTGGTGCGCGGCACGTGGTGGCCGTTGCAGCCAAAGGCCATCGTGATGGCGCCGATGGGCCATATCCATTTCCATCCGCACGGCGAGCAATGGTCGGACGATTTCGCCCGCGAACCGCTCGATCGGCAGGGGTTGTTCATCCATGAGATGACCCATGTCTGGCAGGCGCAGAGCAAGGGGCGGTTCTGGTTGCCGCTGATGCGCCACCCCTTCTGCCGCTACGACTTTGCCCTGCGCTAGGGGCAGGCGTTCAACCGCTATGGCATCGAGCAGCAGGCCGAGATCGTGCGGCACCGCTTCCTGGCTGACCGGGGCGCAGCAGACCGGCTGATCTGCGTTCCACCGGCGGAATTATTGCCGTTTGGGGGGTACTCAACAAGACCATAAACATTGGCCAAAGTTCACCGAAGTTCACACCGTATGGCGTGGTTGCCGCAAATCATGTTCGGTCGGTGGCGCGAGCGCCACGATAGTCCCGAACCGAGTCGGTTGGTGGCATCATCAGGGGGCTGTAGGACAGCAAAATCGTGCACTCGCGGTTGACTCACCCCGCCTTCGCCACCCCCACCAGCGCCGGACGCAACAGGCGTTCCTTGAGCATGTAGCCGGCCTGCATTTCCTCGATCACCGTGCCGGGTTCCTGGTCGCTCGGCATTTCGATCATCGCCTGATGCTTGTTGGGGTCGAGCGGCATTCCCCGCGCGGCGATGCGGGTGACGCCGTTGCGAGTGAAGATGGCGTCGAGTTCGCGCGCGGTCGCCTCGATCCCGGCGAGGAAGTTGGCGGCGGTCGCGTCGGCGCGCAGTTCCTCGGTCACGGCGGCGAGCGCGCGGTCGAGATTATCCTTCACGCTAAGCATGTCGCGGGCGAAGTTGGCGACGGCATAGGTTGAGGCCTGGACCTTCTCAGCTTCAAGCCGGCGGCGGACGTTCTGCGCCTCGGCAGCCGCATAAAGCGCGCTGCTTTTTGCTTCCTCCAGCTGATTCTGCAGCTCCCCGATGAGTTCATCCAGGCTCGAATCGTCGGCGGTTTCGGGAAGGTCGTCGGATAGATTTTCTTCGGTCATGATTCCATCATTCTGGTTAGCGCCTGGGCGGTGAAATCCACCATGGGGACCACCCGCGCATAGTTCAACCGCGTCGGACCGATCACGCCGACAACGCCGACCACCTGCCCTTCGCTCCCGCGCCACGGTGCGGCAATGACCGATGAGCCGCTAAGCGCGAACATCCGGTTCTCCGATCCGATGAAGATGCGGCAACCGGCGGCATCGCGCGCGCCCTCAAGCACGCGGGCGATTTCCTGGTGGTCCTCAAGCTCTTCCAGCAGCTTGCGGACGCGGTCGAGGTCGGCGGCGGTGCCTTCTTCGATGAGGTTCGCGTGACCGCGCACGATCAGCAGCGGGCGCTGGTCGAGGTCGATGCTCCACGCGGCGAGGCCCGAGGCGACCAGTTCGGCAGCGGCGAGGTCGATCGCGGCGCGGCGCTCGGTCATTTCGGCACGGAGCCGGGCGACGGCTTCGGACAGGGTCAGGCCGGACAGTCGGGCGCTGACGTAATTGCCGACCTCGGCGAGCTGCGCGGCATTGGTGCCGGGCGCGAGCGGGACGACGCGATTCTCGACGCTGCCGTCGACGCCGACGAGCACCGCCAACGCGCGGGTGCGATCGAGCGGGACGAACGAGAGCTGGCGCAGGCGCTGTTCCTGCTTGGGGGCGAGGATGACGCCGGCGCAGGCGGACAGGCCCGACAGCATCGAGGTGGCAGCGTCGAGCGCCTGTTCGATCGGCCGGTCGCGCAGCTGCGCCTCGATCGCCAGGCGCTCGCGCTGACCCGGCACCGACGCCTGCATGATCCCGTCGACAAACAGGCGCAGGCCGGATTCGGTCGGGATGCGGCCAGCCGAGGTGTGCGGGTGGGTCAGCAGGCCGCGCTCCTCCAGCTCCTGCATCACGCCGCGGATCGACGCAGGGGAGAGGGAGACGCTGCCGGTCAGCATCTTCGACCCGACCGGCTGACCGCGCTCGATATACGCCTCGACCACCATGCGGAAAATGTCGCGCATGCGGGAGGAAAGTTCGCCGATCGGCTGGTCCATCCATCCCATCTAGGATTGCCGCCGCGCCCGGTCTAGGGAGCGGGCCAAATCAAGGAGATCATCC
>NZ_JANMWY010000293.1:0-8246 GCF_031380695.1 Sphingomonas sp.
GATGCCGAGGGGGTGGCGAACGAGTTGCTCGGTCAAGGGGTCACGTTGCGCTATCTCGGGCGCACCGGCAGTTTCCGCCCGCTCGACCTGCTGCGCGCGCTGCCCGCGCTGACCGCCCTCCTCCGCCGCGAACCCGCCGACGCGGTCGTCGCCTGCGCCAATAACAGCGCGCTGGTCACCGCCATCGCCTTTCGCGCTGCCGGAGCGCAGGGTCGGCTGTTCCTCAAGACGACCAACCCGGTCGCCAGTTCGCGCCACACCGGGCTGGTCCGCTCGCTGCGGCGGGCGAGCTATGGCTGGATCTTCGGCTGGACGCGCGGCGTGTGGACGCTCAGCGCGCAGGAAAGCGACGAGATGCGCGCGGCGTTTCCGACCCACGCCGCACTTTTCCGCGACGTCGCCAATCCCTATGTCACGGCGGCAATGCTCGCCCCGGCAACCGCCGCCCCGACAGCGACCGGCAAGACCGTGATCTGCGTCGCCCGCCTGTCCCCGCAGAAGCGGCTCGAACGGCTGGTCGCCGCCTTCGCGCTGGTGCGGACGCCCGATACCCACTTGCTGATCCTCGGCGAGGGCGAGGAGCGGGCGCAGCTCGAGGCGCAGGTCGCCGCGCTCGGCATCGGCGAGCGCGTTTCGCTGCCCGGCTACGTCAACGACGTCGCCGCCGCGCTCCACGCCGCCGACCTGTTCGTGCTGGCGTCCGATTACGAGGGCCTGCCGGCGGTGGTACTGGAGGCGATGGCCGCCAATTGCCCGGTGATCGGCACCGACTGCTTCCCCGCCGCCCGCGCCCTGCTCGGCGGCAGCGAAGGCTGCGCGATCATCGAGCGGACCGACCCCGCGAGCCTCGCAGCGCAGATCGACGATCGCCTCGCCCGCGCGCGCCCGACCAGCCTGCGCGCGATTGCCGAGCGCTATTCGATCCCCAGCGGCATCGCCAGCCACGCCGAGGCACTGCTCGCGTCCCTCTAACCGCTCGTCCGCCGCCACAGCAGCCCGCCGAGCATTGCCGCCGTGCACGCCGCCTGCACCAGCGCAAACGCCCCCGCCCCCGCCAGCCCGAACGCCGCCATCGCCAGCGGCAGGAACGGCAACAAGCCCAGCGAGCAGATCAGATTGGCAAAAAACGATGTCCCCGGCATGCCCATCGCGACCAGCGCCGCGCTCGCCGGAGGGCCGACGAGCAGGATCGCGCGGGCGGCGAACAGCCACAGCATGATCGTCCCCGCCGGGCCGAACTGGCGACCACCAATAAGCCGGGCAATGGCCGGGCCGAAGAAGGCGATCAACACGACCAGCGGGACCGCGACGGCGAAGGCGATGGTCACCGATTTGACGAACGCGCGGCGGATCTCGTGCCCGCGCCCGCCCGCCGCGATCAGCCGCGCCATTTCGGCATAGGCCGCCTGGCCGAGGTTGCCGGCGGGCTGGGCGATGACCGCGGTCGCGCGCTGGGCGACGGCGAAGATACCGGTCGCGACCGGCCCCATGACCCAGCCGATGATCAGGGACGTCAGTCGCTGCGACAAATCGCCGAACGTGACGTCCGCATTGGCGGCCAGCATGAACCGCCTGATGCCCGGATTCTCCGAAATTGCGCCACGCGGTGATCCGGCCAGTCGCTCCCCGGCCAGGTCGCGCCGGACGACCCACAAACCGAACGCCCACATCGACACCCACTCGGCCAGCGCCGCGACCAGCCAGGCGATCAGGAACCCACGCAGCCCCGCGCCGACCGCAACCGCGATCACTGCCCCAACCAGCCGCACCAACGGCGAAATCACATTGTGCAACCCGAGCAGGTCGAACCGCCCGCGCAATTGAAGATAGCCCGCCGGAGTCGAGCGGATCGTCGCCAGCACGGCTAAACTGTAGGGGACGGCGAAGGCGATCGCCGCTGGCGACCATCCGAGTCTGGGGCCGATCCACGGGGCCAGCGCCGCTGCGACGACGATCGCGACGACGCCGCCGACAATCTCGATCACCGTCGACAGACGCAGCAGCCGGATCAGGCGCGGCGTGTCGCCCGCTTCGTTGGCCAGCGCGCCATAGCGAACCACGCCCTGCCAGCCGGGAAATTCGATGATCCCGCCAACGGTGATGACGTAGGTGTGGACCAGGATCAGCACGCCATAGTCGCGCGTCCCGAGCGCGCGCACGGCGATCACCAGATAGACCAGGCTGACAACCCCGGCGACCGCCTTGCCGCCCAGCAGCTTGCCGAGATTGCCGTAGATGCGCCGGACCATGCCGAACGACAAGGCATGGCGCTCTGGCGCGACTGGTGTGGGGTCCGTGGTGTCGGGCATGGAACTTGCGCTGCCGTTTTTAACGTTGAACGTTGACCGCGCTGCTGAAAAGCTTCGCAACGAAAAGATCGGTAGCGGATCGGGCGGCGGTGCAACAGCCCGGCTAATCGGCGTGGCGGTCGGCGATGGGTCGCGTTAAGGAGGCATGCGCTGACTTTCCTGCGGGATCTGCCGTCATGAACGAAGAACTCGACCCTGGTTCGCTCGCTGGCGGTGTGTTGCTGACCATCCATCGCCTGAGCCAGGGCGGGGCCGACCGGGTGGCGATGCTGCTGGCGAACGGCTTTGCTGCGGCCGGCATGGCGACCGCCATCGCCGTCCTGCGCAGCGGCGGCGAGGGCGACGCAGTGCTCCGCGCGCTGCTCCGCCCCGATGTCCGCGTCGTCACTGCCGGGCCGCCGATGGGATCGCGCCACCTGGAACTGATGCGCGGCCGCCGCTTCATCCGCAGACTGACCGAAATGGCGCGCCCCGACCACGTCATGGCGAGCAGCAGCAACATGGGTCTGGTCACCGGCCTTGCCCTCGGTCCGCGCGGAGGTCGCGGACCGTTGCGGGTGATGAAACTGACCAACCCGGTGATCCGCCCGACCGACCGAGGCGCATGGCGCCGCCTGTATCGCCGCACACTCTATCGCTTCATCTTCGATCGCTACGACCGGATCATCGTGCTGACCGATGCCGAGCGCCACTTTCTCTCGCGCCTTTATCCGGCGCATTGCGACCGCTTCAGGACGGCCGCCAACCCCTATGTCACCGATGCGATGCTCGGCCGCGCCACATCCCGTGAACCGCACGCAGCACCGCATATCCTGACCCTCGCCCGGATGATGCCGCAAAAGCGGCTGGACCGGCTTTTGACGGCGTTCGCCGGCTCCAGCCGCCGCGACAGCCGGTTGACGATAGTCGGTGATGGACCCGAGCGACCGGCGTTGCAGCGCCTAGCGCTAAAGCTGGGCATTATCGATCGGGTCGACATGCCCGGCTTTGCCGCCGACGTCCTGCCCTTTCTGGCCCGCACGAGCCTGTTCGTGCTCTCGTCCGATTATGAAGGATTGCCGGCCGCGATCCTGGAAGCGCTGGCGTTCAATATCAGAGTGGTCACGACCGACTGTTTCGACGGCGCGAGGGAGCTGCTGGACGATGCCGATGGCTGCGCAACCGTCGCTCGCGAGGATGTTTCTGCGCTGACCCGGGCTATCGATGACAGTCTCGCCCTCACGGGCACGCCAATCGGCCTGCGTGACATTGCGCGGCGCTACACCATCGACGCCGGCATCGCCGCGCATCTGGCGATCATGCGGGGGCCTGCAATCGCGTCGCCGATCATGGCGCGATGATATCGTCGAAGCGGCCATAGTCGATCGTCCGAACGCCGTCGTCAGCCTGACCGAGGATGTCGGCGAAACGCACGCCCCAGCGGACATCCTTCGCGGTATAGGCCCAGCGACCGTGGATGGTCTGGCCACTGCGCTCGTCGGTGCCCGACAGCACGACGATGATCTCGAATCCGTCGGCCTCCGCCTCCCGCCCGAGCCACTGATGCAGCGGGCTGTCCTCGTCGATCGGGTGCATGATCGTCCAGGTCAGGGTGAAGACCGGGTTCCGCTCGCGCGCCAGGCTAAGATCACGAAAGCGGCGCATGCGCCCGCCCTCGACGATCTCGTCGCTGATCAGCGACACATGGGCACTCGCTTCGAAGATCAGATTGTGGCGCTGGTTGGCAGCGCGGAACATCAGCGTCGGCACGCCGTCGATCGGCGTGACCACGGCAATCGTCGAAAAGACCATCCGCGCCGTCGGCCGCGAAAAACGCGCGAACATGATCCCGGTGACCAGCGCGAAAAACAGGATCCCGAGCGAAATCTCGATCGCAACCAGAATGTTCGCATAGAGTGACAGCGGCACCATATTGCCATAGCCGACGGTTGCGACCGTCTCGATCGAGAAAAAGAACAGCTGCCAGAATTCGGGCGCCTCGATCTGCGGGCTGGGTTGGGTGAACCCGGCGAGATCGAGCATGAACAGGCCGGCAAAGGCGCAGTTGAACAGAAAGAAGGCGGTCAGGAAATAAAGTGTCAGCCGTAGCCACGAAGCCCTCAGCAGCTGATGATAGACGTCGGGCGTGCGAAACATCGGACGGCCGAGCGGCCGCACGCGGAGCTGCGTATCCGACTTGATCATTCGGGCGAAGGTCGGCGGCAGGTTGCGGGCGTTGCGCTGGGGCTTGTCCATCGCCCCGCCCTAACGTGCGGCGCGGACCCGCGATAGCCGGGGGGAGCCGTTCTTCTGAAACGACCCTAGTTCGCCTGCGTCCCCGCGATCCAATGCTCGATGCGGGTCTTGATCGATCGGCGCGAGGGGATGAAACCGGGTTCGACCAGCTGCTCCAATGGCTCCGCCTGCTCGGGCAGGTCGTAGAAGGTGAGGTTGCGCGGCATCCGCTGGCGGAACGTCTCGCGCCCGCGCATCACATCCTCGGCCATCGCCAGGCTGCGGTGGACTTCCTCGGCGGTGAACGGCTTCATCAGGCAACCCAGTGCCAGGTCGGGCATCGGAAAATCGGGCGCCTTGCCGGTTACGAACAGTACGGGGATATCGTCGTCACTCAATCGCACCGCGACCGAGAAGCCGGTCGTGCCATGGGCCAGCCGCAGATCGACCAGCGCCAGTTCGGGGCGATGCTCGGCTGCCGCCGCTACCGCGCTGTCCACGTCGTCGGCAATCGCCACCACCTGATAGCGGGGATTATCCTCGACCAGATATTTGAGCGTCGTCGCTAGTTGACGGTCGTCCTCGACGATCAGGATTCTCAACATTTCGAAGCCCCTCCGTTCCGAACCAGAACTTATCCACAGCGTGGACCCGTGCGGGTGTGCTGCGAATCCCTGCGCTTGGCGGTTAACGACGAGTGGAGGCTGGCAAGAGGCCGGGCGAGCGATCAGGCGCGATAAAAGATATGCGCGCCAATCTGTTGGACCTTGAACAGTGCGCTGCGCCAGCGCGGCGCGACATAATCGGCATGGTACCACAGCACGTCGGCGGGCAGCGCGGCGACCAGGTTGCGGGTCGCGATGCGCGCGATCGCCTGGGCCTTGCGCCAAGCCGCGCAGCCCTGATTCACATAAGGGAAGGCTCCGGCGCGGACGAACGAGAATTGCTTGTGCTGCTTGATCACGCCGCACATCGTCGCCGGGAAGCGGCCCGAGTGCGCGCGGTTGATGACGACTTGCGCGACGGCGAGCTGGCCCTCGAGCGGTTCGCCCTTGCTTTCGAAATAGACCGCGGTGGCGAGGCAATTGGCTTCCTCGTCGAGCACGCCATCGCTATTCGCGTCGACCAGCGCGGCCAGCGCGGTGCCGGGGACATAGGTTGAGCCGGGGACCGAACCCGGCATCGGCGGGATCATCGCGGGCACGCCCTGCATGGTCAGGACCGGTCCATCGTGCGGCGCAAGGAGCGGCACCACCACGCGCGGCAGGGCCGGCGGCATCGGCACGGTCTGGCCATCCATTGTTGCCCGTAGCACTTCCTGAACCGAGCGCAGCTGACCCGGGGTTGTCGGCGTCGGGCGAACCGTCGCGATCGCCGTCTGGGCGGATAGATCGTAATTTTGCGCGACCGGCAGGGTCACGCGATCCTGTCCGAACGCGGCGGTCGAACCGGCGCACAGCGCAAGGAGGAAGACAGCCGCCGCGGACAAGCCGCGTGCTCCCAGGAAACGGGTCAATCGCGTTCTACTTCGGTGCGGCCACCCGCTCGTCGCGCGCCTTGAGCGCCTGTCGCCGAGCCAGGCTTCCGTCTCGCTCAGGAGCCCGGCGTACCGCCCGGCCCACTCGCTTCAAAACCTTTGCTGCACCTGCACATAGGGGCGCATGGCTTAAAATATAGTGAGCAAACGGCGAACCGAGCCCCGCGCGGGACGAACGCGGGAACTGTCCCGAAATTGGCCGCGAATCAGGCCGCCGTCTTGGCCCGCGATGCCCGCTTGCGATCGTTTGAATCGAGATGGGTCTTGCGCAGCCGGATCGACGACGGCGTCACTTCGACGAGCTCGTCCTCGTCGATGTAGGCGATCGCCTGCTCCAGCGTCATGCGCTTGGGCGGGGTCAGCCGGATCGCGTCGTCCTTGCCCCCGCTGGCGCGGAAATTGGTCAACTGCTTGGCCTTCATCGGATTGACCTCGAGGTCGTCCGTCTTGGCATTTTCGCCGACGATCATGCCTTCGTACAGCGCCTCCTGATGCGCCACGAACAGGATGCCGCGCTCCTCGAGCGGACCCAGTGCATAGTTGTTGGCCTCGCCCGCGCCGTTCGAGATCAGCACGCCATTCTTGCGGCCCTCGATATTGCCCTTGTGCGGGCCATAGCGTTCGAACAGTCGATTCATGATCCCGGTGCCGCGCGTGTCGGACAGGAATTCGCCATGATAGCCGATCAGCCCGCGCGACGGGGCGGAGAAGCTGATCCGGGTCTTGCCGCCGCCCGAAGGTCGCATGTCGGTCAGCTCGGCCTTGCGCTGCGCCATCTTCTCGACGACCGTACCCGAATATTCGTCGTCGACGTCGATCACGACGGTCTCGTACGGCTCGGTCCGCTTGCCGTTGTCGTCTTCACGGAACAACACGCGCGGGCGGCTGATGCCCAGCTCGAAGCCCTCGCGGCGCATCATCTCGATCAGCACGCCGAGTTGCAACTCGCCGCGCCCGGCGACTTCGAACGAGTCCTTATCGGCCGACTCGGTAACCTTGATCGCGACGTTGGATTCGGCTTCACGGAACAGGCGGTCACGGATCATGCGGCTCGTGACCTTCGACCCCTCGCGCCCGGCCATCGGCGAATCATTGACCGCAAAGCGCATCGACAGCGTCGGCGGGTCGATCGGCTGGGCGTGGAGCGGCTCGCTCACCGACGGATCGGCGATCGTGTCGGCCACGGTCGCAGTGGTCAGCCCGGCGATCGAGATGATGTCGCCCGCCTCGGCGCTGTCGACCGGCACCCGCTCGAGGCCGCGGAAGGCCATGATCTTCGACGCGCGCCCGGTCTCGACGACCTTGCCCTCGGGACTGAGCGCATGGATCGGCGCATTGGTCTTGATCGACCCCGAGAACACCAGCCCGGTCAGGATCCGACCGAGGAAATTGTCGCGGTCGAGCAATGTCACCAGGAACTTGAACGGACCATCGGGATCGGCCGACGGCGCCGGCACATGGCTGACGATCGTCTCGAACAGCGGCGCGAGCGTGCCCTCGCGGACATCGTCGGTCTCGCCGGCATAGCCGTTGCGGCCCGACGCATAGAGCACCGGGAAATCGAGCTGCTCGTCATTGGCCTCGAGCAGCACGAACAGGTCGAACACTTCGTCCAGCACTTCGGACGCGCGCGCATCGGGGCGGTCGATCTTGTTGACGACGACGATCGGCTTCAGCCCGAGCGCGAGCGCCTTGCTGGTTACGAACTTGGTCTGCGGCATCGGTCCTTCGGCGGCGTCGACCAGCAGGATGACCCCGTCGACCATCGACAGGATGCGCTCGACCTCGCCGCCGAAATCGGCGTGGCCGGGCGTGTCGACGATGTTGATGTGGGTCCCTTCCCACTCGACCGAGGTGCACTTGGCCAGGATCGTGATCCCGCGCTCCTTCTCGAGGTCGTTGGAATCCATCGCCCGCTCTTCGACGCGCTGGTTGTCGCGAAAGGTGCCGGACTGGCGAAACATCTGGTCGACCAACGTGGTCTTGCCATGATCGACGTGGGCGATGATCGCCACGTTGCGTTAAGACATGAGAATTTTCCGAAAAAGAGAAGCCGCGCCCCTAGCCGATGTGGTGCGCTGCAGCAAGGTGGGCGCTAAGCGATTTCAGGATGGAACCTCTTGCCAGTTGCGGGCCGGACAGTCTTAAAACAGGACAATGATTTTGGTCGTTTATGTCTTGTGAAA
>NZ_JANMWY010000216.1:0-3588 GCF_031380695.1 Sphingomonas sp.
TCGCCGCTGATCGCGATCGTCCGCCATGGCGTTTCGAATGGCGTATCGCGCACCACCTTGGCGCCCTGCGACGACGGCGTCAGCACCGCCTTCAGCAGCGTTCCCTGCACCCGCGCGATGTTCATCGCCGAATAATCGACCAGCGCCGCCTCGTGGAACGACAGATGCGTTCCGCCCGCCAACCGCAGCGTCATCGGCGTCTGCGCCGTGCCGATCTCGCGGATCGGAGTGTGGTTGAAGAGATATTCCTCGCGGTTGCTCTCGAACGCCGGATCCCACCACGCCGTCCCGTCGGAATGAACCGCGAACTGGGTCAATTCCTCGGCGATGTTGGCAGTCTTGAGATTGGGCTGTTGGGGAAAGCGGATGCGGAAACCGACCCCACCGTCGTAGATGCGGAACTGCACTTCCATCCGCCGATGCAGCGCGCTCTTCTCCTCGAAGGTGGCGTCGAGCGCGCGATAATGGTTGCGGATCGTCCGCCACTCGCCCCACGGCTGCTCCCACGTCCCGTCGGCATCGTGGGTCGCCTGCCCGACCAATGCAAAATTGCGCAGCATTTGCGGCGCGTCGGTGAACAGGAATCCGAGGTGCGATTCATCGATTAGCGGCGTCCCGGCGCGCGCGATCGTATAGCCCACCCGACCCTCGCCATTGACGCGCAGCGCGACCCGGATCGCGCCATCGGGCGAAGTCGCCGCGGCCACCTCGTCGCCCGAAACGACCTGCGCCACATCGCTCGCCTGGGTCGCCATTGTCGGAATCCCGACCAGCAGTGCAGCCGCCGCAATCACCATCGCCCAACGCATGTTCAACTCCACTTTACGACCACCGCCGAGCGTGCGCCGATGAAGCTCCCGGCAAGCTCGCCGACCTGCTCGACAACTTCTCGTCCAGCGACGATCGGCGCATCGATCGGCGTGTCCCCAAGGTTGAACAGGCACAGCAGTGCCTCGCCCGACCCCGTACGGACGAACGCGATGAGGCGCGCATCGGCATCGGCCAGCGCGATTCCCCCACTGCGCAGCGCGTCATGCTGGTGGCGGAGGGCGATGACCCGGCGAGTCCAGTTCAGGATCGACCCCGGATCGCGCTCCTGCGCGGCAATGTTCATCGGCAAGTGTTTTGGATCGATTGGCAGCCACGGCTCGTCACTGCCGAACCCGCCGTCCGCCGCGCCGGTCCACGGCAGCGGGGTACGCGCGCCGTCGCGGCCCAGCGTTTGGGGCCAGTTGGTCAGCGCCTCGGGGTCCTGCAGCGCCTCGAACGGCACATCGGCCTGGGGCAGGCCCAGCTCCTCTCCCTGATAGAGGATGACATTGCCGCGCAGGCACGCGAGCAGCAGCAGCGCTACCCGAACCAACGTCCCGCGTGTCTCTTCCGACCACCAGCGCGAGGCGAAGCGCGGCGCATCATGATTGGAAAAGGCCCAGCTCGGCCACCCCTCGCCCGCCCCGCCCGGCCATTCTGCGATGGTCGCGCGGACGACCTCGGGGGTCAGCGCGACGGCATAGAGGAAATCGAAGCCATAGGCGCTGTTGAGGTGGGTCTCCCCCGCCGTGAACGCCTTCATCTCCCGCGCCGACTGCTCACCGCCGACTTCTGCCAAGGTGAAGCGATCGCTATATTCGTCGAACAGCGCACGAATTCGCTCGATGAACTTGGGCAGGCCGGCGTGACTCTGGCTGCGAATATGCTGCTGATAATCGAACGGCCGCGTTCGCTTGACGGGGTTGGCGACCGGCGGATTGTCGGTCAGCTCGGGGTCGTGCATCGCGAAGTTGAGCGCATCGAGGCGGAATCCGTCGACACCGCGATCGAGCCAGAACCGCGCCACGTCGAGCAGCGCATCCTGCACTGCGGGCAGGTGCACGTTGAGCTGCGGCTGCTGCTTCAGGAAGCCGTGATGATAATATTGTTCGCGCCGCGCATCCCACGTCCACGACGGCCCGCCGAACACCGACTGCCAATTATTCGGCGGCGACCCGTCGGGCTTGGGATCGGCCCAGACATACCAGTCGGCCCTGGCATTGTCCCGCGACGTGCGGCTCTGGACGAACCATTCATGCTGATCGGAGGTGTGGGAATAGACCTGGTCGATCATCACCTTCAGGCCCAGGGCATGCGCCCGTGCGACCAGCGCATCGAAATCGGCGAGCGTCCCGAAGATCGGATCGACCCCGCGATAATCGGCAACGTCGTAGCCGAAGTCCTTCATCGGCGAGGTGAAGAAGGGCGACACCCACACCGCGTCGCAGCCGAGACTGGCGACATAGTCCAGCCGCGCGGTTGCGCCCTTCAGGTCGCCGATGCCGTCGCCATTGGAATCGGCAAAACTGCGCGGGTAGAGCTGATAAATGACCGCGCCTTTCCACCACGGCGCGGCGGCGTAAGGATCGGCGGCGATCATCGAAGTCGAACTCGGCTGGTCCACGTCAGTTCTTCGCTTCGCAGATAGCATAGCCGAACGGCGGCAGCGTGACACTGACACTGCCCGGGGCGGTCGCCGTCGCGGCGCAGGGGCCGACCAGCGTGGTGAAGCCAAGCGAACGCACGTCGACCTCGACATTCTGCGAGAGGGCCACTGGCGACGTGTTGAACAGCAAGAGCATCTCATGCCCGTCAACTGGGTCGAAACGCGATACCGCGAACAATCCGGGCTTGTCGCTGGCGAAGCGGATCCTCTGCAGTCCGCGAGTCAGTGCGGGGTGACCGGTACGGATGCGGGCGAGTTGCGCGATCTGCGAGAACAACGGATTGCCAGTTCCGAAATGCTCGCTTGCGGTCGTCGTCTTCGTGCCGAGCAGCACATTGTCGTTATAGACCGCCACCTTCGACGCGAACATGTCCTCGCGAGCGTCCTGGTCGCCGCCGTCCCCGGTGAACCCCTGTTCGTCGCCATAATAGATCGTCGGCACGCCGCGCAGCGTCAGCAACATCGCATGCGCCAGCAAGTCGCGCTTCAGCCGCACTTCCGCGTCCGCCTTGGGCGACCCCTTGGCGATGAAATTGCCGATCCGCCCAAAGTCGTGATTGCCGAGGAAGGTCGGCAGCTGCAGCGCCGCCACCGCCCCGCCCTCGTAAAGGGGATCGGCGCGGAACAGCTTGGCCAGTTCGTCGGTCCCGGCACTGCCACCAACTACGTCGGCCACCGCGCGCATGAACGAGAAGTCGAGCACTGCCGGCAGCTTGTCGACCCGCGTGTTTACCGCCGTATGCGCCGGGTCCATATCGCTCGTAGCGACCTCGCCGAAGATGTGGAAATTGGGGATGCCGCGCGCCGCCGCCCGCGCCTTCATCGCCGGCACGAACGCCTGCCAGAATTCGGCATTCACATGCTGCGCCGTATCGATGCGAAAGCCGTCGACGCCATAACCGTCGATCCATTGGCCATAGATGTCGATCATGCCCTGCACGACGCGCGGGTTCTCGGTCGCCAGATCATCAAGCCCGGCGAAATCGCCCATCTGCGAACTCTCGCCGCGAAAGGTCGAATCCCCGCGGTTGTGATAATAGATCGGGTCGTTGAGCCACACCGGCGTCTTGGCATGAACCTCCGCCGCCGGCACGAACGGCGTGTAGGCGAAG
>NZ_JANMWY010000247.1:0-1808 GCF_031380695.1 Sphingomonas sp.
CCGCCGCGGTGCCGAGGCCCGAGCCGAGCGCCTTCAGCCCATCGAAATCCATGGCTGCGTCCATGATCTCGTGCGCCGGGACCAGCGGCACCGACGAGCCGCCCGGGATCACCGCCAGCAGATTGTCCCACCCGCCGCGAATGCCGCCGGCGTGACGGTCGATCAGCTCGCGGAACGAAATCCCCATGCTCTCCTCGACCACGCACCGATTGTTCACATGGCCGCTGATCTGGAACAGCTTCGTCCCCTCGTTCTTGGGATTGCCGATCCCCACGAACCACGCCGCCCCGCGCCGCAGGATCGTCGGCACGACGGCGATGCTCTCGACATTGTTGACCGTCGTCGGGCAGCCATAGAGCCCCGCGCCAGCCGGAAAGGGCGGTTTCAGCCGCGGCTTGCCCTGCTTGCCCTCGAGGCTTTCGAGCATCGCCGTCTCTTCGCCGCAGATATAGGCGCCCGCGCCACGATGGACGAAGATGTCGAAGTCATAGCCCGACCCGGCGGCGTTCTTGCCGATCAGCCCGGCGGCATAGGCCTCGGCCACCGCCCGGCGCAGCGCCTCGGTCTCGCGGATGAATTCGCCGCGCACATAGATATACGCCGCCCGCGCGCGCATCGCGAAGCCCGCGATCAGCGCGCCTTCGACCAGCTTGTGCGGGTCGTGACGCAGGATTTCGCGGTCCTTGCACGATCCCGGCTCGCTCTCGTCGGCGTTGATCACCAGGAAATTGGGTTTCCCCGGCTTGGGCTCCTTGGGCATGAAGCTCCACTTCATCCCCGTCGGGAAGCCCGCCCCGCCGCGCCCGCGCAGGCCCGAGGCCTTGATCTCGTCGATGATCGCATCCTGCCCGCGCTTCATCAGCGCGGCGGTCTGGTCCCAGTCGCCACGCGCTTGCGCTTCCTTCAAGCCCGGCGACTGGAAGCCATACAAATTAGTGAAGATGCGATCCTTGTCGGCGAGTGCGCTAACGGTCATCAGCTAACCCCGAGAAAATAGACGGCAGCAATCAAAATAACCGCAATCAGCGCGAACTTGATGACGCCCTTTACAAAGCGAAAGGCGATGAACGCCAGCACCAGCGCGATGATGATCCCGACGATGCTCACCACTGCCCCCGATAATCATAATTGCGCTCAGCCATCTTTTTCAGCGTGGTCGGCCCGCCCTGAGGACAGCTCGTCTGCCGCTCGATCTGCGGTCCTGGCTTCGGGCGCTCACCCCGCGCCAGCATGTCGAGCACGACCCCCATCCGATCCTCGGTCAAATCCTCGAAATTATCGTCGTTGATCTGGACCATCGGCGCGTTGGTGCAGGCGCCGAGGCACTCGACCTCGGTCAGCGTGAACAGCCCGTCGGGGGTGGTGCGGCCCTTCGTCAGCCCGCGCGCCGTGCACGCCGCGAAGACATCGTCCGACCCGGCCAGCAGGCACGGCGTCGTCCCGCACACCTGGACATGGAAGCGCCCGACCGGCGCGAGATTATACATCGAGTAGAAGGTCGCGACTTCGAGCAGGCGGACCGGCGGCAGGTCGAGGTGCGCGGCGACATATTCGATCACCGGGATCGGCAGCCAGCCCTGCGTATTGGTCTCCGTCCCGACCTGGCGCTGGGCGAGGTCGAGCAGCGGCAGCGTCGCCGACTGCTGCCGCCCCTCGGGATAGCGCGCGATGATCTTGTGCGGCGCCTTCTTGTTGGAGGCGGTAAACGCTAACGCCTACCTCCGCTCGCTCATTTCCGGCTTGTCCGGGGCGAAGACGCGCTCTGGCATTGGTCAACGCTTCGACTGTTTGTATCGCGTCATTGTCGC
>NZ_JANMWY010000257.1:0-12531 GCF_031380695.1 Sphingomonas sp.
AATTGCTCGCCTTTTCGCCGCCGAGCGGTGACCAGCGCTATCATTTCGACGATATTCAGCTGCTCTACGGCGACAATCGCATCGAGATATTGCTCTATGGGCCGCAGGGACAGGTTCGTAGCCGGGTCGAAACGGTCAACATCGCCGACGCCGCTGCGCCACCGGGCAAGACCTGGTACTGGGCCGGGGTCAACCAGCCCGCCCGCGACCTGATCATGTTACGACACCTCGTTGCCCAGCCGGGAACGCCGAAGATGCAGGCAACCGTGGCGGTCGAGCATGGCCTTGATACGCGCACCTCGGTCGCCCTCAACGCAACGATGCAAATCCTCGACGATGAACGACTGACCTATGTCGAGGGGACGGTACGGCGATCGATCGGCCATGCGCTGATCGAAGTCGCCGGTGCGCGCGATTCGCACGGCGGCATGGCCGGCCGGGCGGGGGTGCTGGCCAAGATCGGCAGCGTCAATCTGTCAGCCGAAGCGCTGGTCGCCACCAATTTCCGTCTTGAGGGAATCCGCGAGCGCAGCATCCGCCAGGGCCAGGTTGCGATCGACGCGCCGATCCGACTTGGGCGGACGGTCATCCCGGTCCACGCCTCAGTGCGCGTGCTCGATCGCGACGACGGCACGCGAGAGCTTGACGCAATCGGACGATTGTCGTTCAATCTCAGGCGCTTCAACCTGGCAACCGACCTTCGCTACCGCCACGTCACCACCCGCCTCGGCCAAGGCCCGCCGGACCAGGTCGAGGCTTCGCTGATCGGATCGGGCCATATTGGGCGCGTGCGATTGCGCGGGTCCACCACCTTCGATGTCAAACCCTCGGCTCGCTTCAAGCAGGCCGAATTGTCCGCCTATTGGGCCGCATCGGAGAAGGCCGACTGGGAAACGGGGCTGGGCTATGACGGGCTGGCGCACCGGGCGCGGGCGCGCGTCTCCCATATCCGCCGCTTCAACGCGATGGCGGTCGCGCTGACCGGCGAGGCGGCGAGCGACGGGTCGGTCGCGCTCGGCTTCAACCTGATCTTCTCGCTTGATCCGTCACGCGGGTTCAAACCGTCGCGCCAGCCGATGGCAAGCGCCGGCATGGTCCGCGCCCACATTTATCGCGATCTCAACGATAATGGCATGCAGGACGGTGGCGAGCCAGACGAGCCCAAAGTGCTGATTACGACTGGCTCGCAGGTCGCGACCGACGGCACCGACAAGCACGGCCGATCGCTGGTCGCCGGGCTGGCGCTGTATCGGCCGGTTGCGGTCGGAATCGATGAGTCGAGCCTCAGCGATCCGATGTTGACTCCGCGTAAAGCTCTGCAGGTGGTGACGCCGCGCGCCGGAATCACCGCGAATGTCGATATCGGCCTGGTCGGGGCGGGCAGCATCGAGGGATTGCTGGTCAAGGACGGCGGCGGTGGGTTCGAAGGCGTCGATCTCGAGCTGTTCGACCCGTCGGGCAAGGTCGTAGCGACCGCACGGAGCGACTTCGACGGATATTTCCTGTTCGACCGGGTCGCCTATGGTGCCTATCGGGTGCGCATCGCGGCGGCATCGGCGGCAGTGATCCATGCGGCGGTCGCGCTCGATGCGGCGCCGATCGTGTCGGGGGAGAAGCCGATGGTAAGGCTGGGCGCCATCCGGGCGAAAATCGTCCCGCAGATCGCCCAGGCCGAGGCAGCGCCCGGGGGCGCGCATTAACCATAGTCGTCTGAGACGACATTCCTGTTGCGAAGAACGGCACCAGCGGGCCGGTGCCGTCTTACTCAGCAAAAGATGGTGCGGTCGAGAAGACTCGAACTTCCACGGCCTTTCGGCCACAGCCACCTCAAGGCTGCGCGTCTACCATTCCGCCACGACCGCACGTGAACGGGCTCGATCGATCGATCGTCTAGCCCTTGGCAAGGCGCGGCCCCTAGCAAAGCGAGCCTGAGCGCGCAATGCGCAAACCACCGCGCGCCACCGTCACCAATTTCGTCCCGTCGCGGGACTATGGTCAACGCGCTGTTTACCAAGGCTGTGGGGCGTGGCACGTGCCAGTTATGCTAGCCTTCCTTCTCGCCGCTATCATCGTCGCGCCGAACGATCGGGCAGCGCCACGCTCGGCATCGGCGCAGGCCCAAGTTAGCATCAGGATCATCAGCGGGGCGCGGATCCAGCTCGGCCGGTCGAGCGAGGACGAAGCCGCCTTGATTCACCGCGCAGCGGTCCGCCTCGACGGCCGGCTAGTACCCGCTTCCTTGATAGAATTTCGTTAGAATTCTGATCGTTAACTCGCCCAGCGCAGCGTCAGCGACGTGGCATTTGGCGGCACCCCCAGTTCGGCGGCGTTGAAGCTGGCGCTGGCGCGGGGGGCGAGTTGCGGCGCGGGCGGGGCGATCCGCCAGCTATAGACCAGCTTGCCCGCGCTATCGCGCAGGTCGGCCTGCAGCGGCGGGATCGGCAGCGTCTGTTCGGTCGGGTTGATCACCCGGCCGCTGAGCGACACGAGGTCGTTGCCGCTCGCCAGCTTCTGCCGGTCCTGGCTGGTGACCATCAGCTTCAGAGGACTGTCGCCCGACACTTCGCTCAAACCCGCGCGTGCCATCCACTCGCGCGGTGCCACGAACCAGGCGGCGGCGGCGAGCGCGGCGACCAGCACGACGATCGCGGCCACGATCCCAAGCCGACGGCCAAGCTTGCTGGCCGGTTCGTCGGATCCGAAATGGGCTTCGTTCCAGTCGGCGAATTCGTCGACCGGCTCGGCGGCGGCAGGGCGCGGCACGCGGCTGCCGACGGGCTGTTCGACGGCAGGCTCGGGGCAGACCGGTTCGAACGAGGCCGGCGGATCGCTGTCCACTACAGGCTCGGCGAAGCCCGGCGCCGGCATTGGATCGGCGGCAGGCTCATCGTCGTCCGGACCAACGGGCTCCGTGGCGAGAGGCGGTTCCTCGGTGACTGCGACCGGCGCTTCGCTCGCTGCCGCAGTCTCGACGACCGGTGCCTGGATGGGTTCGGGAGGTGGCGGCGGACCGTCACTCGCCGCGCCGGCTTCGGCATCTTGGTGCCAGCTATGCTTGCACGATGCGCACCGTACCTGCCGACCCTGCGGCGGGATAGCACCATCCTTTACAACATAGCTGGTTCCGCAGGCGGGACAGGTCAAAATCATGCGTGCGCCGGCTCCGTGGGTCGAGCGGCAGGATAAACAGCAATGCGTCCCGCTTGGCAAGGCGGCGCGCCCTGTGCGAGACGTAAGGCGTGACGGGGGTTAGACATATCGTCGAGTTCGAACGGGTCGGCCTGCGTTATGGCACCGGCGGAGAAGTGCTGCGCGATCTCGACTTCCGGCTGAACAGCGGCGGATTCTATTTCCTGACGGGTCCCTCTGGCGCGGGCAAGACCTCGTTGCTGAAGCTACTTTACCTTGCCCAGCGACCGACGCGCGGTTCGATTCGCCTGTTCGGTGAGGACCTCGGCGCGCTGGGGCGTGACGCCATGCCACCGCTGCGGCGACGGATCGGGGTGGTGTTTCAGGACTTCCGGCTGGTCCGCCATCTGAGTGTATTCGACAACGTCGCGCTGCCCCTCAGGATCGGCGGGTCTAGCGAAGTCGACGTCGAGAGGCCGGTACGCGAAATGCTCGCCTGGGTCGGCCTCGCCGATCGCGCCAGTGCCCGTCCGCCGACGCTCTCTGGCGGCGAGCAGCAACGCGTGGCTATCGCGCGCGCGGTCATCGCTAGTCCTGAGTTGATCGTCGCCGATGAGCCGACCGGCAACGTCGACGGGGCCATGGCGCAGCGTATCCTCCATTTGCTGACGGCGATGAACGCGCAAGGGACGACGGTGGTCGTTGCCACTCACGATCTCGCGCTGATCGCGGCGACTCCCGGGGCGCAGCTCATCCGGCTCGAGAATGGCGCAATGGGCGACCCGACCGGCGCGCTGCGTAACCCGGTCCAAACTAGTCAAAGCCGAGCATGAACTGGCTGTTCGCCCCGATGGCGGAGCGCCGCCTGATCCCCGGCGGCGGCGTGCGCGGCGCGACGCCATGGGTGATCGCGATCATGGTGTTCGTGATGATGATCGCCGCCGCCGCCGGGCTGACCTTGTCCAACGCGGCCGGGATCGTCGCGCGCGGGGTCAGCCAGCGCTATTCGGTGCAGTTGGCGGACGGTGCAGCGCGACAGTCGGCGGCGGTGGCAGCGGCGCGCGGGGCACCGGGCGTAGCTGCGGTGCGGCCTGTGGCATCGGCTGAGATGCGCGCAACGCTCGAGCGCTGGCTGGGCGCGGCAGCGGCGAGTGCCGACCTCCCCTTGCCGGCGATGATCGATATCGACCTGGTGCCGGGCGCGGATGCGGCGGCGGTCGGGCGGCGGATCGCGGCGGCGGTGCCGGGCGCGCGATTCGTTGCCCATGCCGACAGTCTCGGGCCGTTGCTGTCGGCGCTCAAGGCGCTCAGCTGGCTCGCGGCTGCGCTGGTGTTGCTGGTGGCTCTGGCCAATGCCGCCGCCGTGGTGCTGGCGACGCGCGGCGCGCTCGATACCAACCGGGCGACGATCGAAGTGATGCACGGGATCGGCGCGACCGACCGGCAGGTGGCGCGGCTGTTCCAGCGGCGGATCGCGATCGATGCGCTGGTGGGTGGGGTAGCCGGAGGCGTCGCGGCGGCGACCGCACTGCTCGCCGTCGTCGGGACGAGCGGCGGGCTGATCACCGACATGGCGGGCGGTGCGGCGCTGCACGGCAGCGATCTCGCGCTGCTGGCGCTATTGCCATTGACGGTGGCGGCGCTGGCGACGGTTGTCGCACGGCTGGCGATATTGTTGGCGTTGAGGGCCACCCTGTGACGATCCGCGCCATCGCCCTGCTGGTCCTGCTCTACGCCGTGCTATTCGCCATCTTCGGCGTGACGCTGGGCCACCCGGCGGCGGCGGGCGTAACGACCGACGCGATTGTCGTCATTACCGGCGGCAAGGGCCGGATTGAGGAAGGGTTCGCCCGCCTGTCGGCCCAGCGGGGCCGGCGCATGCTGATCGCTGGCGCCGATCCGGCGGTGACCAAGGACGATTTGGCGCACCGGCTTCACGGCAAGCGCGCATTGCTCGATTGCTGCGTCGATTTGGGATCGGAGAGTGTCGACACGCGCTCCAACGCCGAGGAGGCCAAGCGCTGGCTCGACGCGCGCGGCTATCGCTCGCTGCTGCTGGTCACGAGCGACTGGCACATGCGCCGCGCCGACTATGAGTTCCGCAGACAGCTCGGCAGCCGTTATGAAGTGACCACCGACGCCGTGCGGACCGAGCCGAACCTGATGACGCTGTTCGCCGAGTTCAACAAATATCTCCTGCGGCGCATGGCGGTGTGGCTCGACGTATGAAGCTGCTCCGCTCGTTGCTGTTCGTGCTGATCTTCTATCCCGGGACCTTGCTGTATGTGCTCGCCGGGCTGGCAGTCGCGCCGATCGGCGTGGCCCCGATGCGCCGGGCGGTTCATGGCTGGTCGCGCTTTCACTACTGGCTGACGCGACACCTCATCGGGATCGAGGAGCAATTCGAGGGCGAGGTGCCAGATTTCCCCTGCCTGATCGCGATCAAGCACCAGTCGATGTACGAGGCGGTCGCGACGCTGCGCCTGTTCCACACGCCGGTGGTGGTGATGAAGCGACAACTGAGCCACATGCCCTTCTTCGGCTGGTTGACGCAGCGCTATGGTGTGATCGGGGTGGACCGCGAGGCCGGGGCGGCGGCGCTGCGTAACCTGATCACGGCAGGCAAGGCGGCGGCGGCGAGCGGGCGCCCGGTCATCATCTTTCCGGAAGGGACGCGGGTTCCCGTCGGCGAGCAGCCCGAGCTGAAGCCGGGGTTCGCGGCGCTTTACCGGGCGACGGGACTGCCCGTCGTGCCGGTGGCGATGGACGCCGGGCGAATATGGCCGAAGGGCTTCGTCAAATCGCCGGGCATCGTGACGTGGCGGGTCGGCGCGACGCTTCCGCCGGGCCTCCTGCGGAAGGATATCGAAGCGGCAGTCCATCACGCGATCAATGTACTTGAACATCCTGCATCCGACATTGCAATGTGCTAAGCTGCTCGACTGAGTGGCCTAGAATGTGATCAACCGCGCAATCGAGCGCCCAGTTTTTCGGCCGAGGCGACGATGCTTGCCGATATTGTGCTGATCTCGGCATCGGTGAAACTCTTCTCGCCGGGCTGCAAGATGACCTCGAACGCCAGGCTGAGCCCGGCGTCGCTCTCGAAACGATCGAACAGGCGAACGTCGGCGATCCGAACCTTATCCGCTCCACGAATGGCGCGCTGCATGGTTTCGGCGGCGAGGTCGGCGGGGACGAGGAAGGCGAAATCGCGCGATACAGTCTGCAGCGCGGGCGGCGTGAAGGCGGCGCGTGCCCGGCCGGACCATCGCGGCGCGGGAATGGCGTCGATGTAAAGCTCGGCGGCCATCGTCCCGGCCGGCGCATTCATGGCCTTGGCCAGCGCAGGATGAAGCTCGCCGAAGCTGGCGAGGATCGTCTTGGGCCCAAGACCGAGTGTCGCCGATCGTCCGGGGTGCCACGTCGCCCCCGCGTTCGCGAACAATTGCAAATTGCCGACCGGCGCCCCCGCCGCCTCGAGCAGCGCGAGCACGTCGGCCTTCGCGTCGAACGGATCGAACCCCTGCGCCTTGCCCGACTGCCAGTCGCGCGGCCCGCGCTCCCCGGCCAGCAGGATCGCGGCGGTCGCTCGCTCGCCCTCGGCCAGATAGCGGCGTCCAATCTCGAACAGGCGAATTGATGTCGCCCCGCGATCGGCGTTGCGCCGCGCGGCGGCGATCAGGCCGGGCAGCAGCGACGGCCGCATGGCCTTCATTTCCTCGCTGATCGGATTGAACAGGATCGCGGAGCCACCCCCGAAATGGGCGGCTTCCGCCTCGGGAATGAAGCTCCACGTAATCGCCTCGTCCAGTCCGCGCGCGGCGGCGGCGCGGCGCAGGCGGCGCTCGGTCCGCTGGGCCCGGGTCGCGGTCGGCCTGGCAACCCCCGGCGCGCGCGGCAGGGGGATGGAGGGAATCTTGTCGTATCCGGCGATGCGCAATACTTCCTCGACCAGGTCGGCTGGCCCGTCGATGTCGCGCCGCCAGCTGGGAACGATCGCGGCCTCGCCATCAAAGGTGAAGCCGAGCCGCTCCAGAATCGCGCGCTGTTCGGCCTCGGCGACATTGATCCCGCCAATCGCCAGCGTCAGCGCCGGGTCGAACGCCACGCGCCGCTCCCCCAGCGGCGGCGCGCCCGACCGAGTCACCGGGCTCGCGGTCCCGCCGCAGTGCTCGATCACCATCCGGGTGGCGATCGCCAGTCCCTCGTCGAGGAATGCCGGGTCGACTCCGCGCTCGAACCGCTGGCGCGCGTCGCTGGTCAGCGTCAAACTCTGTCCGGTCCGGGCGATGTGCGAGGGATCGAAGAAGGCGCACTCAATAATCACGTCGGTGGTCGTGTCGGACACGCCGCTCAGCTCGCCGCCCATGATCCCGCCAATGTCGTGGACGTGGGCGTCGTCGGCGATGACCGTCATCGTCTCGTCGAGCGTGTAGGTCTTGCCGTTGAGCGCCACCACGGTTTCATCGGCCTTGGCCCGCCGCGCGACCAGCCCGCCGCTGAGCTTCGCCGAGTCATAGACATGGAGCGGCCGACCGAGGTCGATCGACAGGAGGTTGGTGATGTCGACCAGCACCGAAATCGGCTTCTGCCCGGCGGCCTTTAGCTTCTGCTGCATCCATGGGGGCGACGGCCCATTGGTCAGGCCCGACACCGCTTGCGCATAGAAAGCCGGGCAGCCTTCGGGATCGTCGGTCCGCACGTCCGGCGCCGATCCGCTCGGCTCGATTGGCGCGGGCGCCTTGAACCGATGGACCTCATCCAGCGGACGAAGGGTTCCCAATCCCGCCGCCGCAAGATCGCGCGCGATCCCGCGCACACCCATGCAATCCTGCCGGTTCGGCGTGATCGCGACGTCGATCAGCGCGTCGTCCAGTCCGGCCCACTCGGCATAGCCGCGCCCGACCGGCGCGTCGGCAGGCAGCTCGATGATTCCGTCATGATCTTCGCCCAGCTGCAACTCGCGCGCCGAACACATCATGCCGTTGGACTCGACCCCGCGAATCGTCGCCTTGCCCAGCGTGAAGGCCGGTCCGGGGACAAATGTCCCCGCCCCGCCGAATACGCCGACCAGTCCGGCTCGGGCGTTGGGCGCGCCGCACACGACCTGCAGCGGCTCGCCCTCGCCGCTGTCGACCGTCAGCACTTGTAATTTGTCGGCTTGCGGGTGCGGCGTAGCGGTGAGAACGCGCGCGATTCGAAATGGGCCGAGCAGCGCGGCCGGATTGGTGACGCTCTCGACCTCCAGCCCGATGCTGGTCAGCGTCTCCGCCACGCTCGCCGCGTCGGCATCCGTTTCGAGATGCTTTTTCAACCAGGACAGGGTGAATTTCACGCGCCCACTCCGCCGCTCAGCGTCGGCACGTCGAGCGCCGAAAATCCGTAATGTTTCATCCAGCGCAGATCGCCGTCGAAGAACGGGCGCAGGTCATCCATGCCATATTTGAGCATTGCCAGCCGGTCGACGCCGGTGCCGAAGGCGAACCCCTGCCACTCGGCGGGGTCGAGCCCGCAATTGGCGATGACTCGCGGGTGGACCATCCCGCAGCCGAGCACTTCCATCCACCCCTCGGATCCCCCGACGACGCGGCGGCCCTTTTCCATCGACCAGCCGACATCGACCTCGGCCGACGGCTCGGTGAACGGGAAATAGCTCGGCCGAAGCCGCAACACGATGTCATCGCGCTCAAAAAACGCCTTCAGGAATGTCTCCAGGGTCCATTTGAGGTGGCCCATGTTGATACCCTTGTTGATCTCCAGCCCCTCGATCTGGTGAAACATCGGCGTGTGGGTGGCATCGCTGTCGCTGCGATAGACCCGGCCCGGCGCGATGATGCGGATCGGCGGCTTTTGCGCCATCATCGTGCGGATCTGGACCGGCGAAGTGTGGGTACGCAGGACGCGCGGCTCGCCTGCTCCGGCGACATAAAAAGTGTCGTGCATCGCCCGCGCCGGGTGAGTCTCGGGGATGTTGAGCGCAGTGAAATTGTGCCAGTCGTCTTCGATCTCGGGTCCCTCTGCGACCGCGAAGCCAAGATCGGCGAAGATTTCGGCGAGTTCGTCCATGACCTGGCTGACCGGGTGAACCGAACCTCGCAGAGTTTCGTGCGCGGGCAGCGACAGGTCGACGCGCTCGGTGGCGAGGCGCTGATCGAGGAGTTCGGATTCCAGCGCGGCCTTTCGCGCAGCAATCGCACCGGTGACGTCCTCGCGCAGCGTGTGGATTCGCGGCCCCTCTACGGCGCGCTGATCTGGCGTCATGCCGCCGAGCGACTTCAGCAGCGCGGTGATCTGCCCTGACTTGCCCAGCGCGGCAATGCGCGCGGCGTCAAGCGAGGCGAGGTCGGGGGCCGCGATGATGCGGTCGAGAAGCGTCGATGCGTCCATGCCGGCGGCTCTAGCCTCGCCTGTAGCCAAATTGCAAAGCCGCTCGGCTATCAAGCGGATGCCTCGGCCGCCATTGACTCATCGTTAAGCATTTTGCGCGACCGTGGCGACGTCAACGAAAGAGAAACGCCATGGCGACGATTCCGCGCTCCCCCGATTCGCTCTCACTCGTGCGCAGCCGCATCGGCGAGCGGATCGCCGAGATCGAACAGCGGGCGTCGACGCTGAAGCCTATCGACATCCGGCTGAAGATGGACGCGATCCGGGCGATGGCGGCGGAGCATGGCCTGCTCGCGCTCGAAGGGCTGGCGGATTATTCGGCGCATCACGCGATGATGCCGGGACATCGTCAGGCAACGCGCTGTGCGCTCGACCATATGAGCGCTGCGCTCGACAGCAATTCGGACGCCGATCGGACCACCATTCTCGCGGCGATGGCGATTCGCCTCCACTGATTCGGCACGCTGATTCGGCACTGGCGGGCGTTTCGCGCATTGGGTGACCGATGCGCTCCTTTTCGCAACTGCTCGACGACCTCGTCTACACCCGCTCGCGCAACAGCAAGCTGCGGCTGATCGGCGACTATCTTAAAGCCACCCCCGACCCCGATCGCGGCCTGGCGCTTGCCGCGTTGACCGGGACGCTCGACATTCCAGCGGTCAAGCCGGCGGTGGTACGCGCGCTGGCCGAGGCGCGCATCGACCCGGTCCTGCTGCGGATGAGCCGCGACTATGTCGGCGATATGGCCGAGACGGTGTCGCTGCTGTGGCCCGCGAGGGTGGGCGAGGGGAACATAAGCGCAGAGCCGGGCGACCTCGATGACGGCACGATCACTGTCGCCGCCGCGGTCGAGCAATTGCGATCTGCGTCGCGCTCGGAGGCGCCCGCCGTGCTGGCAACGATGCTCGATCACCTCGATGCCTCCGGGAGGTTCGCGCTGCTCAAGCTGGCGACCGGCGCGTTGCGGGTCGGCATTTCGGCGCGGTTGGCAAAACAGGCGCTGGCAGACGCTTTCGCCATCGACGTCGAGCAAGTCGAGGAGGTGTGGCACGGGCTTAAGCCGCCCTATTCCGAGCTGTTCGCCTGGGGCGAGGGGCGCGGCGAGCAGCCGACGGCGCGCGACATTCCGGTATTTCGCCCGTTCATGCTGGCGCATCCGCTGGTTGAAAAACAGGTCGAGCTCGCCGGTGCTTTCGAAGAGAAGTGGGTCGCCGAGTGGAAATGGGATGGCATCCGCATCCAGCTGGTCCATGCCGGCGGGGACACGCGGCTTTATTCGCGCACCGGGGACGATATCTCGGGCAGCTTTCCCGATGTCGCGGCGGCGTTCGCGACGAGGGGCGTGCTCGACGGCGAGTTGCTCGTGCGCGGCGCGGGCCAAGGCGCGGACGAACATGGCGGCGCGGTGGCCAGCTTCAACGCGCTGCAGCAACGGCTCGGGCGCAAGAATGTCTCGGCCAAGGTGCAGGGCGACTATCCGGCGTTCGTCCGGCTCTACGACATCTTGTTCGATGGCGAGGAGGATGTGCGCGCGCTGCCGTGGAGCGAGCGGCGGGCGCGGCTCGAGCGGTTCGTCGCGGGCCTCGATCCAGAGCGGTTTGATCTGTCGCAGATTATTGAAGCCGAGAGTTTCGACGCGCTGGAGGAGCGACGCGCCGGCGCGCGCGATTCGGCGATCGAGGGGATAATGCTGAAGCGGCGCGATTCGCCTTATGTCGGCGGGCGCCGCGCCGGGCTGTGGTATAAATGGAAACGCGACCCGCTGACCGCCGATTGCGTCATGATGTATGCACAGCGCGGTTCGGGCAAACGCTCGTCCTTCTACTCCGACTACACCTTCGGCTGCTGGAACGGCGACCCGGCTTCTGGGCCGGAGCTGCTGCCGGTCGGCAAGGCCTATTTCGGCTTCACCGACGAGGAGCTGAAATGGCTCGACAAGTTTGTGCGCGGCCATACGCTCAATCGTTTTGGCCCGGTGCGCGAGGTCGAAAAGAGCCTGGTGCTGGAGGTCGCGTTCGATTCGATCCACGCCAGCAAGCGGCACAAATCAGGCCTGGCGATGCGCTTCCCTCGCATCAGCCGCATCCGCACCGACAAGCCGGCGGACGAGGCCGACCGGATCGAGACATTGCTGGCGATGGCCACTTAAGGCTTTTCGACGAACCGGCGACCACAGCCGCTCAACGGCGGTCCCGTCTTGCTTGCAGTGACACGTTGGCGGGCTAGGTTCCCGCTTTGAACAGGGGACCTGCCATGCGCTCGATACTCGCCGTTGCCATGCTGCTCGCATCTAGCACAGCCGACGCTGAAACCTATGCAATCCAGGCAGGGCGCGTGATCGTTGATGCCGCCAAGCCGGCCCTTGGACCGTCGACTATCATCGTCACCGACGGCCACATTACTGCGGTAGAGCCCGGCGCGACCGCGCCGACTGGCGCAACCGTCGTTGACGAGCGTGGACGGACGGTGATGCCCGGCCTGATCGACGTCCATGTTCACCTGACCTTCAAGTCCGGCGAGCCCTGGTACACGTCGCTCACACCGAAATATTCCAACGCCTATGCCGCGACGGTCGGGCTGACCAATGCGCTGACGATGGCGCGGGCCGGTTTCACGACGGTGCGCGACCTCGGCGGCGATGCGACTGCTAGCCTGGCGATGCGCGACGCCATTCGCGAAGGTGCCTTTCCCGGCCCGCGGGTGCTGGTCGCCGGACCGGCATTATCGATGATCGGGGGCCATGGCGATGATGCGGTCGGGCTCAGCCCCGAATTGGCCGAGGCAATCAACGCGCGCGGTCAGATCGGCGTCTGCACTGGCGCCGACGAATGTTCACGCGCGGTGCGAAAGATCGCGGCGCTGGGCGTCGATGTCATCAAGTTCCATGCCACCGGCGGCGTGCTCGATCCTGGAGCGATGGGGCTGGAGCAACATTTCTCCGACGCCGAGATGAAGGCGATCGTCGACACCGCCCATTCGCTGCACCTCAAGGCAGCGGCCCATGCCCATGGCGCG
>NZ_JANMWY010000272.1:0-8435 GCF_031380695.1 Sphingomonas sp.
AGCGACTTCATCGACCACACGCCATTACGCAGCGCGGCTTCGAACGGCTCGGCATCGGGACCGCAGAACCCGCGCGACTTGGTGAAAGTGACGACGAACCGGGCACCGTCCACCGGACTGTAATCAGATGGCAGTGATATGCTTTGGCGCGTGGCCACAGTAAGGGGGGAATGGCGTGAAGCCGACACCGTTTGAATGGCGACGCGGTCCGCGATCCAGTTTCACCTTAGGAACAGAAGCGGGGGTCTATGCTCTGTTTCTTCAGGAAGGGGCTGTGCTACCGGGTGTCGAGCCCGGCCCGAACGGCCTCATCTACATCGGCCTTGCAGCCAGCCGGGACGGCCTGAGGGGCCGCTGCCATTTCGACGCGCGGACCCCAAGCGAACCTTCCGTGAAGAATGGGGTACCAAGGTTTCGCTGCCCGATCAGGTGTCCAGCTATGCTCAAACGATCTTGAGCCGCTTAGATCAGAGTGAACGAGACCAACAATGAGGCCGTCAAGCTGAACGCTCACTCATCTGAGTCGCCGCGCACAGAGCGGGGATGCGGTGATCTTCCCCGAATCACGCTGGATAAATTGCGCGAGAGCGTTCGGCTCCGCAAAGTCAAAAATGGCCCGTCGGCAAAACCATTGGTCGGGAAACTCCGCAGGCGTTAGTAGGGGATTAGTAGGGCGGCGGCTTCAAAGCCCGTCCGGCTCCGGCAGGCTCCGTCCGGGACAAGTCCACTGCGGGCATGAGCAAGTTCAGGTTCCTTCAAAGTGCTTAAAAACCCTTCAATATCAGATAGTTAAAATTCGTAATGCGGGGGTCACAGGTTCGAGTCCTGTAGGCGGCACCACCCAGTCCTAAGTATATTAAAGTATTGCGTATTCTTGGAAGAATTTCTCGGATTAGGCGCAATTCCGGGACTTTTGTAGGGTCATTTCCAGGTTCGGAGGCCGCGGAGACGATTCCGAGCGAATCTAAGCGGCTTTCCAAGCCTTTTCTCAGGTTGGCACAAATCTAGCCCCCGGAGGCGATGCTTAAGTAATGCGCATCATGCAGCGCAGTGCACTAAGTTCGCTAGCGAACTGCCGGCCTAATCGTTAAGTAGAAATAACGTCTCGACGGGGCGGTCGAGCGCGCGAGCGAGCTTCAGCGCAAGTAATGTCGGCGGCACGAAGGATGACAGACCGCGTGACCGCGCGCAGCGGGCGAAGGTATTGACAAGCCTGACCCCGCGCCGACCATCATGATCTGTCAGGGCTCGTTGGTCCTCGAATTCAACTAAAACCATTATTTCATTGCTTACAGGCCACCGAGCATGTCGGCAAAATAGTCAGTCAACCTATTGGTTCTGTTATAATAAAAATAGAGTTGCGGCGTGTGGATTGTCGCCCGGCACCATTTCCCTCGTTGCCATGCGCAGTCAGATGATTTCGAGCAGCCCGGCTGCGCCCATTCCGCCGGCCGTGCACATCGACACCACGACGTAGCGCACGCCGCGCTTGCGGCCTTCGATCAGGGCGTGACCGATCAGGCGGGCGCCGGTCATGCCGAACGGGTGGCCGATGGCGATGGCGCCGCCGTTGACGTTGTATTTCTCCGGATCGATGCCGAGCGTGTCGCGGCAGTAGAGGCATTGCGAGGCGAAGGCTTCGTTGAGCTCCCACAGGCCGATGTCGGCCACCGTCAGCCCGGCGCGGTCGAGCAATTTGGGGATGGCGAACACCGGACCGATGCCCATTTCGTCGGGCTCGCATCCCGCCGCCTGAAAACCGCGGTAAAGGCCGAGGATATCCTTGCCCTCGGCCTGCGCAATAGCGCGGTCCATGATGATTTGGGCGGCGGCGCCGTCCGAAAGCTGGCTGGCATTGCCTGCTGTGATGCTAGTGCCCGGCCCGCTGAACTGGCCGCCGGGCCAGACGGTCTTGAGCCCGGCGAGGCCCTCGGCGGTCGTCCCGGCCCGGATGCCTTCGTCCTGGCTGACGGTGAGCTGCTCGCTGCCGGTGCGTGTCCCGGTCTTGTCGAACAGGCCGCGCATGACGGTGATGGGCACGATTTCCTCGGCAAAGGCGCCGTTGGCGAGACCAGCGGCGGCGCGCTGCTGACTCTGCGCGGCATAGGCATCCTGTGCCTCGCGGCTAATCCCATAGCGGTTGGCGACGATCTCGGCGGTCTCGATCATCGGGATGTACGCGGCGGGCACTTTGGCGGTGACAGACTCGTTCACGAATGGCGGGGTGGCGCGGTTCACCGTCAGGCTGATCGATTCCATGCCGCCCGACAGCGCAACGTCAATGTCCCCGGCGATGATCGAGCGGGCGGCGAGGGCCAGCGCGGTCAGGCCCGACCCGCATTTGCGGTCGAGGGTGAAGGCGGGGACCGTATGGGGCAGGCCGGCAGCGAAGATCGCCATGCGGCCGGCATTCCCACCCTGCGTGCCATGCTGTCCACCGACTCCCCAGAAGACATCGTCAATCCGCGCCGGGTCGATTCCGGCCCGCTCAACCGCCGCGTTCATGACATTGGCGGCGAGGACTGGCGCTTCGGTCTCGTTGAACGCGCCGCGATAGGCCTTGCCGATGGCAGTGCGGGCGGTGGCAACGATGGCGGCTTCGCGCATGGCAGTCCTCTCTTGGAGCGATGATCACCACTATCCTAGGCAAGGATGCAGTGCGACGATATGACAAAGCGATGCCGCTTTACGCTCTCCACGACAGTGCCCCCAACCTGGCCCCCGGCGCGTGGGTCGCGCCGTCGGCTGACCTGATTGGCGACGTCAGGGTGGGCGAGCGGGCAAGCGTGTGGTTCGGTGCCATCATCCGCGCCGACAATACGCCGATCAGCGTCGGGGCCGACAGCAATATCCAGGACGGCGCGGTGTGCCATAGCGATCCCGGCGCGCCGCTGACGATCGGCGCGGGCGTGACGGTCGGGCATCAGGCCATCCTGCACGGCTGCACCGTTGGCGACGGGGCGCTGATCGGGATGGGCGCGCGGGTGCTGAACGGGGCGGTGATCGGCGCGCGCTGCCTCGTCGGCGCGGGGGCGCTGGTGACCGAGGGGAAGATATTCGAGCCGGGGAAGCTGATCGTCGGATCGCCGGCGCGCGCGATCCGGGCATTGAGCGATGGTGAGATGGCGGCGCTCGCGGTGTCGGCGGCGCACTATGCGCTCAAGGCGGCGGATTTTGCGGCCAATTTGCGGTTACAAGCTTGATCCTTGAAGGGTGTCGGCGGCACACCATTTGGGATCCATGATCGACATTCGCCCCTTCGCTTCGCTCGGCCACGCCGACCATGGCTGGCTCGACGCCCGCCACCATTTTTCCTTCGCCAGCTATCATGACCCGGCCCGCATGGGCTGGGGCGCGATCCGGGTGTGGAACGACGACACGATCGCGGCGAAGTCCGGCTTCCCGCCGCATCCGCACCGCGACATGGAGATCGTTACCTATGTCCGCAGCGGCGCGATCACGCATCGGGACTCGCTCGGCAACAAGGGCCGAACCGGGGCCGGCGCTGTGCAGGTGATGAGCGCCGGATCGGGCGTCACCCATTCCGAATTTAATCTGGAGGACGAAGCGACGACGCTGTTCCAGATCTGGATCGAATCGGATGAGCGTGGAGTCGCGCCGGGCTGGGGGGCGATGCCGTTCCCCAAGGAAGCGCGCGACGGCTCGTTCCAGCTGCTCGCGAGCGGGCATGAAGGCGACGGCTCGCTGACGATCCATGCCGACGCGCAAATCCTGGGCGCGACGCTGACCGCAGGCTCGTCGATCGTCTATCAGGGGGATGCGGCGCGGCATCTCTACCTCGTCCCGTCGGGCGAGGTACAGGTCAATGGCATCGCGGCGCATGCGCGCGACGGTGTCGCCATCACGGGCGAGCAACGGGTCGAAATCGTCGCTGAGCAAGACGCCGAGTTGGTGCTGGTCGACGCCCGCTGATCGTGCCGGGTCTTGAAGAGCGGCGCGGATGGCGGCATGACGCGGGCGGGGGCTGGACGCGCATCGGGCTGGCGGTCAGGGCAGGTCGGCGCGAGAAGGCAATTGTTATGAACGGGTTCGGGCGTAATGCCCTGCGTGGTGCCGGCATACTGGCGATGATGGCGGCACCGCCGCTTGCAGCGCAGGTCGCCCCCCCGAGCGGTACTGAGGCACCGGCCACCACTGCGCCTGGCGACACGGTTGGCCCGCGCGAGCTGCATAACTTCTCACTGGGGACCAAGCCGCTCCTGCAGACGACTCCGCCCGATCTGATCAGCCCGCGCAGCCGGGGCATCGCGCCGCCTCCGCCGCGCGTCGTAACCACGCCGTCACGGGTCGAGCCTGCGGGAGCGCTGGCAGCGAGGGAGGAGCCGGCGTCGCAGCCACGGGCCGAGCCACAGCCTTCGTCACCGAGCCGGTCCGCCACGAGCGAGACGTCATCGTCATCACAGACGGTCGCGCTGCCTCCCGCCGACCCTCTGCTCGGTCCGGCGACGGTGGCTAATGAGACCGAGCTACCAAGCGTCATCGATACGGCGCCCGCTGCGATTGGGTTGGCCCCAGCTAGCGAATCGGGTGGCCTGCCGCTGTCGTGGATCGTCGCATTCCTCGTCGCCGTGATTGCCGGGCTGGCGTTTGCTTTCCGCGATCGGTTGCGCGGGCTGGGCCGGTCCGGCCAGGTTCCGGCAATGGCGGGCGGAATGGCCTATGCGCCTGACCTGATCCAGCCTGCGCCAGTCCCGCGCGCGCCGACCCCTCCGCCGGCGTTACCGCGCAGCACCGCGCCGACTGGCGGTATTACGGTGCGGCGGCCGGATGCGTTTGCGCCGCGCCAACCCGACGTCACGCCGCCGCCGCCAGCGCGGCCCATCGGCATCGTGTCGTCCCGGTTGCGGCCGTGGCTCGATATCCGCTTCGAACCCGCGCGGGCGGTGATCGACGAAACGCAGGCGAGCGTGCAGTTCGACGTCACCGTGACCAACAGCGGCGGCGCCCCGGCGCGCAACGTGCTGGTCGAGGGGGTAATGATTAACGCCGGGGCGGAGCAGGACGTCGAGCTGGCCCGCTTCTTCGACACGCCGGTCGGGGTTGGTGAGCGGATCGATTCGATTCCGCCGATGGGCAGCGTGTCGTTGAAGAGCGCGGTCAGCCTGCCGCTCGATCAGGTTCGCGCCTATGACGTGGGCGGGCGCAAGCTGTTCGTGCCGATGATCGCCTTCAACGCGCTTTACGAATGGAGTGGCGGCACAGGGCAGAGTTCGGCCAGCTTCCTGCTCGGCCGATCGGGGAGCGGTGAGGCGGAACGGGACGGCGGGTCGCGGATGGCACCGCTGCGGCTCGACCTCGGGCCACGACTGTTCCGCGACCTCGACGCGCGGCGGCATACGCTGGGGGTCCGGCGCTAGAGCGGCGTTCCGACCGCATTGTAGCTATGCCACGCCAGCACCGCCACCGCGCCGCGATGTGGGCGCCACGCTTCCGCCAGTTCGCGTAAATGCTTTTCACTCGGGCGGTCGGAAAGACCGAGGAGGCGGCCGACTTCGATCTGGACGGCGAGGTCGCCCGCAGGCCAGACGTCGGCTCGGCCTTCGGCGAACAGCAGATAGATTTCCGCCGACCAGCGGCCGATGCCCTTGATCTTCGTCAGCAGCGCGATCGCTTCCTCGTCGTCGGCGGGCAAGTTGGCGAGGTCGAGTTCGCCCGACAGGACCAGCCCGGCGAGGCTGCGGAGATAGCCCGCCTTCTGGCGCGACTGGCCGACGGCGCGCAGCTCCTCGTCGGTCGCGGTGAGGACGGCGGCGAGGTCGGGTGGCGATCCGTAAGCGCCTTCGAGTTTGGCCCACATCGCACGCGCGGCGGCGACGCTGACTTGCTGGCCGACGATGGTGCGCATGAGGCTGGCGACCCCCCGCTCGCTCTGGCGGACTTCGGGGCGACCGTGCGTTTCGAGGATCCTGGCAAAGCCGGGTTCGCGCGCGGCGAGGGCGTCGAGGCTGGCGTGGAGGGTCTCGACGGTGTGGACCATCAGGCGATGCTGGCCGCGTAGAGCGCGATAGCGGCGGCATTGGATACGTTGAGGCTCTCGATCGCGCTGCTGATCGGCAGGCGGGCGAGAGCGTCGCTATGGTCGCGGACGTTAGCGCGCATGCCCGGGCCCTCCGCGCCCAGGACCAAGGCAACGCGCGGTGGGCCGAGCGCGTCCTTGAGATCGGTGGTCGCGTCGCCGGTCAGCCCGATGCGCCAGAAACCGGCTTCGGCAATTTCCTCCAGCGCGCGGGCGAGGTTGACGATGCGGACCCACGGGACGGTCTCCAGCGCGCCCGACGCCGCCTTCGCCAGAACGCCGCCTTCGGTCGGCGAATGGCGATCCTGGGTGACGATGCCGATCGCGCCGAAGGCGGCGGCCGAGCGGAAGATCGCTCCGACATTGTGCGGGTCAGTGACCTGGTCGAGCAACAACAAGACGGCCCGCTCGGGCGCGTCGCCGAGCACGTCGCCGAGCCAGATGTCCTCGAGCGGCGCGACCTCGATGACCACGCCCTGGTGCGGCGCGTCGTTGGGGACGAGACGGCCGAGATCGGCGACATCGGCGAAGGTCACCGGGACGTCGGACGGAAAGTTCATCAGCTCGGCGGCTTCACGCGTCGACCAGGCGCGTAGAACGCGCCGCTCGGGATTGTCGAGCGCGGCGGCGACGGCGTGCTTGCCCCAGAAGCGGGGGCGGTTCGAGTTTGAATGGGGTTGGTGCGAGCGCTTGCGGGCCATCACGACCCCATGGAAGGAGTAAAGCGCACTGGCAAGTCAGGCGCGGACGAGCGGGAAGGCGACCGTGACCTCGGTGCCGACGCCGACCGTGCTGCGAATTTCGAGGCGGGCGAGATGGCGCTCGGCGATATGCTTGGCGATCGACAAGCCGAGCCCGGTACCCCCCGAATCGCGGCTGCGCGCGGCGTCGACGCGATAGAATCGCTCGGTGATGCGCGAAAGGTAATCCGGGGCAATGCCTTCGCCCTGATCGATGATGCGGAGCACCGCCCGGCCGTCCTCGATTGCGGTGCCGATCGTCACCTGGCCGCTGTCGGGTCCGCAGCCATAGCGGATGGCATTGGCTACGAGATTGTCGGTCAGCTGGAGCAACTGGCCGAAATCACCGGCGATCGGGCCGGCGGGATAGATCGTGCTGCGCAGGGAGCAGCCGCGCTCGCCGGCGAGCGCACGGCCATTGTCCACGGCGACTCGCGCAACTTCGTCCAGCGCCAGCCGGTCGGCCGGGGGAACGAAGCGGTCGGCCTCGATCCGCGACAGGCTCATCAGATCTTCGATGATCCTAAGCATCCGCCGCGCCTCGCCGTGGATCATGGTGCCGAAGCGGGCGCGCAGCTCGTCGTCGATTGGTACCTCTTCCGCCAGCGTTTCGGCATAGCCGATCATGCTCGTCAGCGGGGTGCGCAGTTCGTGGCTGGCGTTGGCGACGAAATCGACCCGCATCCGCTCGGCGGCGGCGGCGGCGCTGCGATCGATCAGACGGACCAGCTGAGTGCTTTCGGGGAGCGGCCTGACGGTCAGGGTCCACGGCCGCTCGTGGCCGCCCAACGCGTTCAACTCGCACTCGCCGCCCGCACCATCCAGGATAAGCTCGAGTGCATCGGGATGGCGGAGCACGAAGCGGATGTCGCGGCCGACGATCTTCTCGCCGAGGATCGCGAGCGCCGGTGGATTGGCCGCCGCTACCCGCTCCTCCTCGACGACCAGTGCCGGTTCCTCGATCGCGTCAAGCAGGGCGAGGGAGAGGGTGGGAAGGGACATGGGGCTGCTGTTTAGCGGTTAACTCGCGTGTTGCGAATCCCACGGTTCGTCGCCTCGTCGCTGGTGCGCGCGCCAAGTACCGACCGCGAGGATCAGAAGGATCGGGTAGCTCCAGAATGCTGCGGCCACGCCATATGCTTTCGGGATGAGGCTGAGATCCAGCGTCATCGCGAAATGAGCGAGATTTGTGGTCAGTTGCAGCCCCGCAATCCACATCGGCCAAAACCGCGAGGAGCCGAGTGCCACCAAGACAAAGCCGACAAGCGTTCCGACATCCACTGCCATGATGCCAGTCTCAACCCCGGTGAAACGGTAAACATAGGGCTTGGCGAGCAAGTGGCTGAGTAGCGTCGCGCTCAAGCATAGGAGGGCGACGGTCTTATGATCGCGATCGCCACGCCACAAGGCATAGACACACGTCACCAAGAGCAGCGAGGAGAAGATTAGAAAGTGCATGGTAGTTCAACCGGACCATCGGGCGATGGTCCGGTCAAGCCTGGCTCAGGCGACGATCGACAACTGGAGCGCCGATTTCGCTGGCGGGCAGTCGTTGACGTCCCCGAAACTGACCGTGCGCAGGCCTGGGACAAAGCCCTTCGCTTCAAGAAGCGCTGCGTGGCAGTTGCCCATGCCGCCGCGGGCGGAAACGAGGGCCG
>NZ_JANMWY010000284.1:0-4165 GCF_031380695.1 Sphingomonas sp.
GCACCTCGATTTCCTGACGCAGGACGAGAAGGACACCTACAAGACGTCGTTCGAGATCGACCAGCGCTGGCTGCTCGAACTCTCGGCCGACCGCACGCCCTACATCGACCAGGCCCAGTCGCTGAACCTGTTCATCCCCGCCGACGTCGACAAATGGGACCTGATGATGCTCCACTTCCGCGCGTGGGAGCTGGGCATCAAGTCGCTCTATTACCTCCGCTCGAAATCGGTCCAGCGCGCCGGTTTCGCCGGCGGGGTCGAGGCCGACAATACGGCGGAAGCACCCAAGTACGAGCTGTCGACGACGGACTACGACGAGTGTCTGGCGTGTCAGTAGGATTAGAATCCTCCCCCCTTGTGGGGGAGGTAGGTGGGGGGCCAGCGGCGTCTGCCGCTGAAAAGACTCCTGCCGACGAGTCCTTGTTGGCGTCGTCTGCAAGTGCAGTCGCCGCGCCCCCACCCAACCCTCCCCACAAGGGGGAGGGCTTTAGAAGGCTGAACCTTCCTCCCGGCGCAATCGCTCGTGCCCGCGGCTTGCGTCGAAACATGACCCCGGCCGAACGCAAGCTTTGGGCCGCCCTCCGCCTGTCCTTCCCCGACCATCACTGGCGCAAGCAAGTTCCCTTTGCCGGCTACACCGCCGACTTCTGCTCGCATCGCCACAAGCTCATCATCGAAGTCGATGGCGGCCAGCACGCCGAAACCAGCGAATACGACGCCACGCGCACGCGCTATATGCAACAAGAAGGATACCGAGTGATGCGTTTCTGGAACAACGACGTGATGGGCAATGTCGAAGGCGTCGTTGCGACCATCGTCGACGCATTGTCACCCTCACCTTTCCGGGCTTCGCCCTCCTTTCCTCTCCCAAAGGGAGAGGAAAAGTGAAGCATCTCCTTCTTACCACGGCTCTCCTCGCCCTCGCCTCCCCCGCGCTCGCCGACCCCGCCTCCACCGCCCGCGAAGCCCAGTTCGATGCCCTCATCAGCGCGCCCGAGCAGATGCAGTGGCTGCAGACCATGTCGTCCGCGCCCAACCACGTCGGCTCGCCGCACGACAAAGCCAACGCCGACATGCAGCTCGCGCTGTTCAAACAATGGGGCTGGGACGCGCATATCGAGCAATTCGACGTGCTCTACCCGACACCGATCTCGACCACGCTCGAGATGATCGCCCCGACCCGCGTCACGCTCGGTGGGCAGGAGCCGGCGATCCCGCAGGACCCGACCTCGGCCAACACTGCCGGCGCGCTCCCGCCCTATGTCGCATTCCAGGGCGATGGCGACGTCACTGCACCCCTGGTCTACGTCAATTACGGCATGCCCGACGATTATGAAGCGCTCGAACAGCGCGGGATCAGTGTCAAGGGCAAGATCGCCATCGCCCGCTATGGCGGCGGCTGGCGCGGGTTGAAGCCAAAACTCGCGCAGGAACATGGCGCGATCGGCTGCCTGATCTATTCCGACCCGGCCAACGACAGCTATGCCGAGGCCGACCCCTATCCGCGCGGCGGCGGGCGCCCCGAACATGGCGTGCAACGCGGCTCGGTGATGGACATGACGACCTTCCCCGGCGATCCGCTGACCCCCGGCATCGGTGCCGTCCCCGGCGCCAGGCGGCTGACCCGCGCCAATGCCCCGACGATCCTCAAGATCCCGGTCCTGCCGATCTCCTATGCCGACGCCGGCAAGCTCATCGCCGGGCTCCACGGTCCGCTCGTCAGCGGCAAGGAGCGCGGCGGGCTCGGCATGGCCTATCACTGGGGCGGGACCGACGCCGTCCGCGTCCACCTCGCGGTCAAGTCCGACTGGTCGTTGAAGCCGATCTACAATGTCATCGCGACGATGAAGGGCTCGACCGATCCCGATCACTGGATCGTGCGCGGCAATCATCGCGACGGATGGGTGTTCGGCGCGGCCGATCCGCTGACCGGCCAGGTCGCACTGATGGCCGAAGCCAAGGCGCTCGGCGCGCTCGCGGCGCAGGGTTGGCGACCGGCGCGAACGATTATCTATGCCAGCTGGGACGCCGAGGAGCCCGGGCTGATCGGATCTACCGAATGGGCCGAACAGCACGCCGCCGAATTGAAGGCCAAGGCGCTCATCTACATCAACACCGACAATAACGGCCGTGGCTTCCTCCAGGCCGAGGGCAGCCACGAGCTGCAGCGCTTCGTCAATTCCGCCGCGCGCGATGTGACCGACCCCCAGGCCGGGACGCCGGTCCTCGATCGCGCCCGCGCCGCGCTCCTCGCCGGCCATTATCTCGTCCCGGGCAGCGTCGATGCGGTCGACTATGACGCAGCCAAGGCCGGCGGCGACCTGCCCCTCGGCGCGCTCGGCTCGGGCTCCGACTATAGCGCCTTCCTCCAGCACCTCGGCATCGCCTCGCTCCACATTGGCTTCGGTGGCGAGGACCAGGCGGCTGGCAGCTATCATTCGATCTACGACAGCTACACCCACGTCATCCAGTTCGACGATCCCGGCCTCGCCTATGCGGCGACCCTGTCGAAGCTGGTCGGGCGGCTCGTCCTGCGCGCCGCCGACGGACCGCGAATCCCCGCCCAGTACGGCGATCTGGCCCGCACCGTCGCCCGTTACGTGACCGAGGTCGAGAAGCTCGACGTCGACCAGCGCGAGAAGGACCGCGCCCTCGCCGACATCCGCCGCGAAGGCTATTTCGCGCTCAGCAAGTCGCCGACCGACCCGCTGACCGTCCCGCGCGATCGTGGCATCACCCCGCTGCTCGACATGCTGCCGCTCGACAATGCGTCCGACCATCTGTCGCGCGCCGCCTCCGCCGCCGACGCGATGCTGGCCAAGGGCGACGCCCTGCCCCCCGCGACCCGGGCAAAGATTGATGCGATGCTCGGCACCATCGCCCAGCTGCTGACCGATCCGCGCGGCCTGCCGGGACGGCCGTGGTTCACCAACCTCGTCTACGCCCCCGGCACGCTCACCGGTTACGGCGCCAAGACCCTGCCCGGGGTGCGCGAAGCGATCGAGCAGCGCCGCTTCGACGACGCCCGCACCTACATCGACCGCACCGCTGCGGCGATCGAAGCCTATGCGGCGAGGCTCGACGCCGCCGTCGCCCTGGCGAAAGCGCCGGCATGACCGACGCCAACACCCTGTTCGTCGTCGCGGGGGCGATCCTGCTCGTCGCGGGCCTTATCACGCTAGTGCGCCCGGCGATCGTCCGCCGCCTCTTCTCGATCAGGGACGGCGAGCCGGCGAAATACGGCCTGCTCATCGCCGGCATGATGCTGACCGCGTTCGGCATGCTGCTCGCCGGTTTCGCGATCGGCTATACCACCGCCGCACCGCTCGACCTCACCCCGCAGACCAGCTCGTGAAGATGCGTCGTTACCACCGCTGGCTGGCACCCCTCTTCGCGATCGTCCTGCTGTGGATAGCCGTGACCGGCCTGACCATCCAGTTCATCAAGCTGTCGACCCCGGCCAAGCCCGCCGCCACCGCGGCCGCCGACAGTGACGAAGCAAGCGCGCCCAGCCTCATCTCCGCCGCCCAGGCGCACGAGCATGACGAGGCCGCCAAGCCCGCGGTCGCGGCGACCCCCGCGCCCGTCGCAATGGCGGCGAACGCCACCCCCGCCCCGCCCGAAACCGACATCGACCGCATCCGCCGCGAGCGCCACGACCTCAGCGAGTTCGTCATGGACCTCCACTCGGGCAAGGTCCTCGGCACGTTCGGCACCTGGCTGTCGATCGTGTCGGGCGTAGTCCTGATCTTCCTCGCCGGCTCGGGCCTGTGGATGTACGTCCAGATGTACCGCCGTCGCGAACATCGCCACAGCCATCCGCGCCGGCTGTTCTGGTGACCCCGCCCCGCACCCCCCATATCCCTCGTTAAGACTGGAGAGCCGCAATGCCCCTTCTCGAAGCCCGCAAGCAGTATAAGCCGTTCGAATACCCCTGGGCGTTCGATTATTGGAAACGCCAGCAGCAGATCCACTGGATGCCCGAGGAAGTCCCCCTCGGCGAGGATTGCCGCGACTGGGCGCAGAAGCTCTCCGACCATGAGCGCAACCTGCTCACGCAGATCTTCCGCTTCTTCACCCAGGCCGATGTCGAGGTGCAGGACTGCTATCACGAAAAATACAGCAGCGTGTTCAAGCCGACCGAGATCAAGATGATGCTCGCCGC
>NZ_JANMWY010000309.1:0-4882 GCF_031380695.1 Sphingomonas sp.
GGCGGCACGGCGACCGTGTGGGGGTTCGACATCGACGACCATCCGCGCAACGCCAAACGGTCGATCGGCATCGTGCCCCAGGAGATATTGTTCGACCCTTTCTTCACGCCGAAGGAGGCGCTGGAAATCCAGGCGGGAATGTATGGCATCCCCAAGAAAGACCGGCGCAGCGACGCGCTTCTGGCGGCGATGCATCTGACCGACAAGGCCGATGCCTATGCGCGGACCCTGTCGGGCGGCATGAAACGGCGGCTGCTGGTGGCCAAGGCGATGGTCCATTCGCCGCCGATCCTGGTGCTCGACGAGCCGACCGCCTGGGTCGACATCGAACTGCGCATGCAGCTGTGGGCCTATGTGAAGAGCCTCAACCGGCAGGGTGTGACGGTCGTGCTGACGACCCATTATCTCGAGGAAGCCGAGCAGCTCTGCGACCGCATCGCGATCATCAATCATGGCAAGCTGATCGCCAACGAGCCGACCCGCGAGCTGATCGCCAAGGCGCAGGACAAGGCGGTGGTGGTGACCGTCGACCGCGACCTGACCGTCGCGCCCGCGGCACCCTGTTTCGACAAGATCGAAATCACCGGCGAGCGGCAGCTGGCGATCACGTACCGCAAGGACCGGGTCAACGCCGGCCAGGTGCTGGCCGCGCTGCAGGCCGAGGGGCTGGGCATCGTCGACGTCAGTACCAAAGATCCCGACCTGGAGGACGTGTTCCTCAGCCTGACGCGTGCGAGCGACGCAGCGTGAACGGGGGCTATGACGTCCTCATCGTCGGTTCGGGTGCGGCGGGGCTAACGGCGGCGCTCAACCTGGCGACGAACAAGCGGGTCGCGGTGATCGCCAAGGGCAGGCTCGACGAGGGCGCGACCGGCTGGGCGCAGGGTGGGATCGCCGCCGTGCTGGAGGAAGACGACAGTTTCGACGCCCATGTCCGCGACACGATGATCGCCGGGGCAGGGCTCAACGACCTTGCCGTAGTCGAGCATGTCGTCGAAGGCGCGCCGCAGGCGATCGAGCGACTGGCCGAACTGGGGGTGCCGTTCAACGCCGGCGACGGTCCCGATCGCTGGCATTTGACGCGCGAGGGCGGGCACAGCCACCGCCGCATCGTCCATGTTGCGGACGCCACCGGTTGGGCCGTTCAGCAGGCGCTAGAGAAGGCCGCGTTCGCGCACCCCAACATCACGCTGATCCCCGACATGGTCGCGATCGATCTGATCACCGGGCGCCACGCAGCGGAGTTCAGCACGTCGGGCGCGGTGCACGGGCTCTACGCGTTCAACCGCAAGACCAAGGGGGTCGAGACGATCTGTGCCCGGGCGACCATATTGGCGACCGGCGGCGCGGGGCGCGCCTACCTCTATTCGACCGCGCCGCGCGGTGCGACGGGGGACGGGATCGCCATGGCGTGGCGCGCCGGGTGCCGCATCAGCAATATGGAATTCATGCAGTTCCACCCGACCTGCCTGTACAACCTCACGGTCAAGAATTTCCTGATCACCGAGGCGGTGCGCGGCGAGGGCGGTTTGCTGATCAACCCGCGCACCGGCAAGCGCTTCATGCCCGATTACGACGAGCGGGCCGAGCTGGCACCGCGCGACATCGTCGCCCGCGCGATCGACAGCGAGATCAAGCGCGACGGCCTCGACTATGTCCACCTCGACATTTCGCACCGCGAGCCCGACTTCGTCCGCGAGCATTTCCCCAACATCTATGAGAAATTGCTTGGGCTGGGGATCGACATCACCAAGGAGCCGATTCCGGTGGTACCGGCCCAGCATTATACCTGCGGCGGAATAGTCGTGGACCTCGACGGGCGGACCGATGCGCCGGGACTGTATGCGGCCGGGGAGGTGACCCAGTCGGGGCTGCACGGCGCCAACCGGCTGGCGTCGAACAGCCTGCTTGAATGCCTGGTGTTCGGCGAGGCGGCGGCGAAGCACATCGATGCGCATTGGGACACGCTGTCCGCGCCACCGCCGATCCGGGCGTGGGACGAGAGCCGGGTAACCGACCTCGACGAGGAAGTCGTCATCCAGCAGAGTTGGGGCGAAATCCGCCGCTTCATGTGGAATTTCGTCGGCATCGTCCGGACCACCAAGCGGCTGGAACGAGCGCGCAACCGGGTGGAGCTGCTCCGCCGCGAAGTCGCCGGCTACTACGCCAATTTCCGCGTGACCCCCGACCTGATCGAACTGCGCAACCTGGTCGAAGTGGCCGATTTGATCATCCGTAGCGCATTGTCGCGGCACGAGAGCCGGGGGCTGCACTACACACTGGATTATCCGGAGACGGCGGCCAAGGCGGTCGACACGGTACTGGTGCCATAGGATCGTATCTTCACACTGATTCACGGTGACGCGACGTTTTTGCCCGCTGCGGACCAAGGAGTGAAGACAAGTCGGCGGGCCAGCCGTCGAGGCGCGTGCGGCGCGGGCGCGAATCGGTCTTGCTCATCGACCAGTGTGGATCACAAGAAGGGGGCTGTAGGAAAGTGTTTTCTGAGAGTGGCCTAGCGCAACTTAGTAACCTTCAACCCGTCTCCCTTCGCTCGCGCCTGGATCGATTCCTCGCTGCGGATCATCGCTTTCGAGATGGCCTTGAGGCTCATGCCTTTCGCGGCGAGGCGGTGGAGTTTCTGGATTTCGTCGCTGGTCCAGGGCTGTTTGTGGCGGAGGAATTTTTCGGTCATGGGATTCTCGGTTCGAGGGCGGGGGCACCGGGTTCGTCGCACGCCGGATCGCCTTCCTCGCGCAGCAGGCCAAGGCGGCGGATTAGCACCGGCATGGTCAGCCCCTGGACGACGATCGAAAAGGCCACGACGAGGAAAGCGGCGGCGATGATCGTGCCGCGCTCCGGAATATTCGCGGGCAAGGCGAGGGCGAGCGCCAGCGCGAGGGCGCCGCGCAATCCTCCCCAGAACAGGACATGCTTGTAGGGCCAGCTGATCGCCTGCTTCGTGCGCGCGAAGGCGAGGCTGAGCGGGTAGATCGCCACCGCGCGCCCGCCGAGCGACAACAGGGTCGCGACGATCGCCAGCGGGATGGCGGCGATGAGTGCGGGCGAGGCTTCGGCGCTGCCGATCAGAATGAACACGAAACTGTTGGCGAGGAACGCAGCGAATTCCCAGAAATCGAGCACCGCGCCGCGATTCTGGCGCGTGATGGATCCCGCCATCCCCTGATTGCCGATGAGGATGCCGGCAGCGAGCGTCGCCAACACACCCGACATATGGAAATATTCGGCGAGCAGGAAACTGCCGTAGGCGGCAAGCATGGTCAGGCTGATTTCGATCAGCTTGTCGCGGGTGCGGCCGGCAAGGAGTAGCAGGAGGCCTGCGACGGCGAGCCCGCAGGCGATGCCGCCGAACGCGATCTTGACCAGGCTGAAGCCGATCGCGGTCGGCCCGACCTCCGCTCCGCCGGCGATGCCGAGCAGCAGCGCGAACAGGACGGCGGCGACGCCGTCGTTGAGCAAACTCTCGCTTTCGACCAGCAGATGGAGGCGATAATCGACCCGCAATTCCTTGAATGCGGCGATCACCGACACCGGGTCGGTCGCGGCGATCAGCACGCCGAAAAAGGCCGCGCCGAGCCAGCCCCATCCGGCGTAATAATACATGCCGACCGCGACAAGCGCGGCGGCGAGCATCACCCCGACCGTGACGAGTACGAGCAGCAGCGGCAGTTCACGCCGGAAAGGGCGCCAGCGGATCTGGATGGCCGCCTCGAAGATCAGCGGGGGGAGGAATACCTCCATGATCAGGGCGGGGGTCAGCTCGAGCTTCGCCCCGACCGGGGTCAGCGCGAGGCCGAAGCCGGCGAAGACCAGCCCGACGGCGTAGGGCATGCCGATCCGCCGGGTGAGCATGGCGACGAGCGTGGCCACGAACAGCAGCAGCCCGAGCACGGGGAAATCGATCGGGGAGCCGGCCATGCGACTGTCATGGGTCGCGGTCCCGGCTGCGTCAAACCGAACCGGAGCGCTGGTGCTGGAATCCGCCACCTACCCTGCTAAGGCGGTCGGCGCATGCCCCAGCCTCATCTCTATCTCGTCGACGGGTCGAGCTATATCTTCCGCGCCTATCACCGGCTGCCGCCGCTGACCAATCGCCACGGCCAGCCGGCGGGCGCGGTCTATGGCTATACGGCGATGCTGTGGAAGCTGGCAGACGGGCTCAACAAGGCGGACGGCCCGACCCACATGGCGGTCATCCTCGACGCCAGCTCGAAGACGTTCCGCAACGAGATGTACGCCGAGTATAAAGCGCACCGGCCGCCGCCGCCCGAGGATTTGGTCCCGCAATTCCCGCTGATCCGCACCGCGACGCGGGCCTTTTCGATCCCGTGCATCGAGACCGAAGGGCTGGAGGCGGACGATATCATCGCCTGCTACTGCTTCGCGGCGCGCGATGCCGGGTGGAAGGTGACGATCGTTAGTTCGGACAAGGACCTGATGCAGCTGATCGACGGTGATTCGATCGACATGCTCGACACGATGAACGACCGGCGGATCGATCGCGCCTATGTGACCGAAAAGTTCGGGGTCGGGCCGGAATTGCTCGGCGACGTGCTGGCGCTGATGGGCGACAGTGTCGACAATGTGCCGGGGGTGCCGGGGATCGGGCCAAAGACGGCGGCGCAGCTGATCCAGCAGTTCGGGACGCTCGAGGCCGTGCTGGCCGGGACCGACACGATCACCAAGCCCAAGCTGAAGCAGTCGCTGATCGACCATGCCGACAATGCGCGACTGTCGCGCGAGCTGGTGCGGCTGGTGTGCGACGCGGCGCTGCCCGAACCGCTGGAGGCGCTGGCGCTGACCGGCATCCCGCCCGAGCCGCTGCGGGCGTTCCTGGAGGACCAGGGGTTCAAGACGCTGG
>NZ_JANMWY010000291.1:0-1502 GCF_031380695.1 Sphingomonas sp.
CATCACCAACTGCTCGAACAATTACGGCCCGTTCCACCTTCCCGAAAAGCTGATCCCCCTGATGATCGTCAAGGCGCTCGCCGGCGAAAGGCTGCCGGTCTATGGTGCCGGGTCCAACGTGCGCGATTGGCTGTTCGTGGAGGATCATGTCCGCGCGCTCCAGGCGGTGTTCGAGCGCGGCGAACCAGGCCGCACCTACAACGTCGGCGGCGGAGCCGAGAAGCGCAACCTCGAGGTGGTCGAAACGGTCTGCGCCATCCTCGACCGGCTTGTCTCCCGCGCCGACGGCGAGCCCTATTCAAGCCAGATCGCGTTCGTTCCCGATCGTCCCGGCCACGACCAGCGCTATGCCATCGACGCGTCGCGAATTCGCGACGAGCTTGGCTGGGAGCCGCTCGAAAGCTTTCCGAGCGGAATTGAAAAGACCGTCGCTTGGTACCTCGACAACGAGGACTGGTGGCGAACTATCGTCGACGAGAGCCAGGCCGACAAGCGGCGCGGCCTCGCGTGAGGGAAGTCCTCGTTACCGGTGGGCGGGGCCAGTTGGGTCAGGCGCTTCAGCGCGCGCACTGGCCTGATGGCTGGCGAACTATCGCTCCGCTGCGCGACGAACTTGACCTTGCCGACAGCGCTGCGCTCGACCAGTTCGTCCGGTCGCGACAATGGGCGGCGGTCATCAACGCCGCTGCCTACACCGCCGTCGATCGCGCCGAGGAAGAGCCGGTCGAGGCCTGGCGGAGCAACGCGCTTGTCCCCGCCGCGCTTGCTGCCGCCTGCCGCCGAGCGAATAGCCTGCTGATCCACCTCTCGACCGATTATGTGTTTGACGGATCGGCAGCCGGGGCGCGCGACGTGGGAGATACGACCGGTCCGATCGGAGTTTATGGCGCGTCCAAGCTCGGTGGCGAGCTGGCCGTGCGTAGCGGATGCCCGAGGCATGTTATCATTCGCACTTCGTGGCTGGTCAGCCCGTATGGCAGTAACTTCATCCGGACGATGCTCCGCCTGGGCCAAGATCGTGCGCGGGTCGGTATCGTCGCCGACCAGCACGGCAGCCCCACCAGCGCCAACGACCTGGCCGCGGCAATCGTCCGCATCGCGGTCGGTCTCGACGCCGATCCGGCAGCGCCCGCGGGCACTTATCACTTCAGCAATGAAGGCGCGACCGACTGGCATGAGTTCGCCGCCGCAATCTTCGCTGGGAGCGCGGCGCGCGGCGGGCCGAGCGCCGCCGTCGATGCGATCTCCACCGCCGATTTTCCAACCGCTGCCAGGCGGCCAGCGAACTCGCTCCTGTCGAGCGCGGCTATCACCCGCGACTGGGACATACGCCCGCGCCCTTGGCGAGACGCGCTTGAAGACATTCTCGACGAACTGATCGGACCAAAGCAATGAAGGGCATCATTCTCGCCGGCGGCTCGGGCACGCGGCTTCACCCGGCAACCTTGGCGATCAACAAGCAACTCTTGCCGGTCTATGACAAACCGATGATCTATTACCCG
>NZ_JANMWY010000305.1:0-4758 GCF_031380695.1 Sphingomonas sp.
ACGCCGCCCTCCGCCCGCGCACGGCAGTGCAGCGCAGATCGGTATCGAGGAACGAGCAGGCCGCATCGACGATGATGTGTCAGAACGCAGCCGAGTAGGAAAATGTTTTATTCATGAAACGCGAATGTCCGCAATTGGTGGAGAGCAGACATTCATTCGGCGTCAAAAAAGCAGGCTTCTGCCGTTTGTCAATCAAGCGTACATGGGCCCGTCACCGCTTTGAGTTGTAGGCGGCGGCCTGTGATCCTTCAAAGGAGCTCGGCCATGAACGCACCATTGAAATTTGCACTGATCCTCGCCACTGCCGCCATCGTCATGCCGCAGGGGCTGAGCGCAGCGACGCCTAACGCCAAGCTGTGGAACGGCACATGGCATCTCGATGCAGCGAAGTCGAAGTTTGCTTCTTCCAGCAAGGAGCAGAGCGAGACCCGAACCTACGACATTTCCGGCGGCAAGGTGACGGTAAAATCTAGTTCTAAGGATCCAGCGGGCAAGGAGCTGAATTTCAGCTATTCGGCGGGCACGGACGGCAAATCCTATCCGATGATCGGAAACCCGAACGCCGACAGCATCTCTCTTAGTGCGGTGAGCGCCCGCCAAATCAAAGCCGGCGCGCGCCTGCACGGCAAGCTTTCGGTGCAGTCTGCCGCAACGGTCTCGGCAGACGGTAAGCACCTGACCATCAATCGCAAAATGCTGAGGATAAAGGGAGCTCCGACGGACGTGCTGGAGTTCGACCGCTAAGTCTGAGGGCGTCAAGGGCGCCGGCGCTTCGCGAAGCCGGAGCCCCTGCAGGGGTCAAAAGCCGACATTGCGCACAAGGGGCGGCTGTCGGGTAGTAGCCTGAGCCTATGGCCACTCGAGATAATGGCATGGAGCAGACGATGAGCGATGCTGATTTCGACGCCGTAGTTGCGGCTTCGACGCGCTGGATGCAAGCGTGGATGAAGCAGGACCGGGCAACTCTTGACGCATTTCTTGCTCCGGATTTTGCGCTCATCGTCTCTACCGTCCCGACTAAGCCGTTCGAGCGTTCCAACTGGCTCGAGACTGCCGTGACTTCCTATGTCTGCACGCGTTTCGCCTACGAAGACGCTCACTGCCGGCGCGTCTCGGACGATCTGGTCGCCATGTCAGCAATCGCGGATTTTGACGCGACCATCGGAGGCATCGACCGGTCTGGGCGCTATTTCATCACCGATCTGTGGCGGCGCGCCGCCGGCACCGAACACGGCTGGATAGTCTGCGTCAGGTATTCCTCACGCCCGGGCGAGCCCGACGCCAGCGTTCGCGCTCTGCTCGAGCGCTGATCGAGATGCAGTCATTTTTAAGGAAAGCCGGAAGTGACCAACTAGTGTCCGAAATTGGGTCGTTTGCAGACATTCGCTGATTACGTCGCGGCAAGCGCTTCACCAATCAACCTTCGTGAATTTTCCACGCCATACAACGCAATGAAGCTACCCATTCTGGGGCCCTGCGACGAACCCAGCAGGGTTTCGTAGAGCGCCTGGAACCAGTGGCGCAGGCTTTCGAAGGCGTGGCGCTTGCCGATTTCGAAGACGAGGTTCTGGATCTCGTCGCCGGTCGTGTCGGGGGCGAGTTTCGCCAGTTCGGCGTCGAGGTCGATGAGGGCGGCGCGTTCGATCTCCGTCGGCGCGCGGCGCTTGAGCGTCGGGGCAACGAAGTCTCGCGCATAGTTGACCGCGAGGCCGATCAGGCTGTCGAGTTCGGGTTCGGTTTCGGGGGACGATCCGGGCGCGTAGCGCTGGACGAATTTCCACGCGGTCGCCTTGTCGCCCACGCCGGGGAGCGAGGCGAGGTTGAGGAGGAGGCCGTAGGTCAGCGGCAGCGTCGTCGCCGGGACCTGACCGCCGTGGATGTGGTGGACCGGGTTGCCGAGCCGTTGTTCGACCGGCTGGGTGGGGTAATTGCCGCGGAACTGGAGATATTCGTCGACCGCGCGGGGGATGACGCCGATGTGCAGGCTCTTGGCCTTGCGCGGTTCGCGGTAGGCGAAGAAGGCGAGGCTCTCCTGACTGCCATATTCGAGCCACTGATCGAGGGTCAGGCCGTTGCCCTTCGACTTGCTGATCTTCTCGCCCTTTTCGTCGAGGAACATCTCGTAGTTGAAACCTTCGGGCGGGCGGGCGCCGAGGAGGCGCGCGATCTTGCCCGACTGGATGGTCGAGTCGATGAGGTCCTTGCCGGCCATTTCATAATCGACGCCGAGCGCGACCCAGCGCATCGCCCAGTCGACCTTCCATTGCAGTTTCGCCAGGCCACCGAGCGCAGACTGAGTGACGGGGGTGCCGTCCTCGTCGGTGAAGGCGACGGTGCCGGCGTCGGCATCGACAACGGTGACGGGGACTTGGAGGACGCGGCCGGTGGTGGGGGAGATGGGCAGGACCGGGGAGTAAGTCAGGCGGCGTTCTTCGCGCAGGGTCGGGAGCATGACGCCGAGGATGGCGTCCCACTGGCGCAGGACCATGCGGAGCGTGTCGTCGAACTGGCCGCTGGCGTAGGCGTCGGTGGAGGAGACGAATTCATAGTCGAAGCCGAAGCGATCGAGGAAGCCGCGCAGCAGGGCGTTGTTATGCGCCGCGAAGCTATCGTGCGTGCCGAACGGGTCGGGAATGCGGCTCAGCGGCTGGCCGAGATTGGCCGCCAGCATATCGGCGTTGGGGATATTGTCGGGCACCTTGCGCAGCCCGTCCATGTCGTCGCTGAACGCGATCAGGCGCGTGGGGTTGCCGGTTAACTCCTCATAGGCGCGGCGGACCATGGTGGTGCGGAGGACTTCGTTGAAGGTGCCGATGTGCGGCAGACCCGAGGGACCGTAGCCGGTTTCGAAGATCACTGCCTGTCCGTCCGGCTTACCGTCGGGCCAGCGCTTCAAGAGCTTGCGCGCTTCCTCATAGGGCCAGGCCTTGGCGGTCATGGCGGCGGCGCGGATCGCGGGATCGGTCATGCGCGGGGCACTAGCAGCTCCTCCCCAGCTTGGGGAGGTGGCAGCCGCAGGCTGACGGAGGGGCGGTGCGGCGGGGGTGTCGATCTCGAATGGAGGGGCCCCTCCGTCATTGCTGCGCAATGCCACCTCCCCGTGCCAGGGAGGATCTTTGTTGCTGGTTCGTTCTGCGCACCTCTATAGGTGAACCATGCTCCCCCTTCCCTCTCTCCACGCAACCCATGCCGGCATCTGGCTGGCCGACGGCGACGGCGTGCGCGGGGCGTCGCGGGGGGAGGCGATCGCGCGGGCGGCGGAGACTCCGCATATCTTGCTCAATGCGCCGCTGGTCGGCCAGCGGCTCGGCTATCCCGATCTGTCGGGGCTCGACCTGCTCGAGCTGTTCGCCTTCGTCCACCCGGCGCGGTTCGCGGTGCCGACGGTGGCGGGGATGTGCCGCACGCTGGGGCTGGCGGTGCCCGAGGGCGAGGAGGCGGGGGCGGCGGCGCTGCGGCCGATCGCGGAAGCGTTGATGGCGGCGGCGGACGATCCGGCGTGGCGCGAGCGCGAGGGGGCGTGGACGTCGAATGCGACGCTGCATCGGCTGGGCTGGTCGTGGGCACCGCTGATCGGGGCGCGGATCGCCAAGCCCGAGCGCGGCGAGCGGATGCTGTTTTCGCGCCTGCCGCAGTGGGACGAGGCGGCCGAGCGCCCGCCGCCGCGCACGGTCAGCGTGTCGGGCGCGGAGGCGATCGAGCGGCTGGCGCACCTCACCGGTGACGGCCGCGAGCCCAGGTTGGGCCAGCAGGCGATGGCGGCGGAGGCGGCGGCGATGTTCGTGCCCCGCCCCGCCCCGGGCGCGCCAACGATAGTGCTGGCCGAGGCGGGAACCGGAATCGGCAAGACGCTGGCCTATCTCGCGCCCGCGTCGCTATGGGCCGAGCGGTCGGGCGGGACGGTGTGGGTGTCGACCTTTACCAAAGCGCTGCAGCGGCAACTCGACGCCGAGAGTGTGCGGATCGTGCCCGAAGCCGAGGAGCGCAAGAAGCGCATCGTGGTGCGCAAAGGGCGCGAGAATTATCTGTGCCTGCTCAACCTGGAAGACGCGATGCAGGGCGCGTTCACCGGGCGCGCGGCGATCCTGGCGCAACTCGCCGGGCGGTGGGCGGCGTATAGCAAGGACGGCGACATGGTCGGCGGCGATCTGCCCGGCTGGTTGCCGAGCCTCTTCCGGCGGGCGGGGGCGACCGCACTAACCGACCGGCGCGGCGAGTGCGTCTATGCGGGGTGCCCGCATTATCGGCGCTGCTTCATCGAGCGCGCCGAGCGGGCCGGGCGTGAGGCGGACATCGTCATCGCCAACCATGCGCTGGTGATGGTCAACGCCGCGCGCGGGCGGCCCGATGCGCCGAGCAGGCTGATCTTCGACGAGGGGCATCACCTGTTCGATGCGGCCGATTCGACTTTTTCGGTCGCGCTGGGCGGGCAGGAGGCGATCGAGCTGCGCCGCTGGCTGGTCGGGCCGGAGGGCAAGTCGCGCGGGCGGCGGCGGGGGCTGGCGGCGCGGTTGCTGGATGTCTGTTCATACGACGACGAGGGTGCGACCGCGCTGGAATCGGCGGTCGAAGCGTCGCGGGCGCTGCCGTCCGAGGGGTGGTTGCAGCGATTGGGCGAAGGGTCGCCGTTCGGGCCGGTCGAGGCGTTGCTCGGCGAGGTGCGCGGGACGGTCTACGCGCGGGCCAAGGCGCAGGACGCGGGGTACGGGCTGGAGACCGAACTGGCCGAACCCGACGGCGCACTGGTCGCCGCGGCGG
>NZ_JANMWY010000015.1:0-4730 GCF_031380695.1 Sphingomonas sp.
GCGAATTTCCCTTGAGCGTGATCAGGCAGAGCTTGCGGTCGAGGGTCGGCTTGGTGATTGGTAGCGCCTGAAGCGTCGCATCGAGCGGCACCGGGATCATGATGCGCGGCAGGATCGCCACGCCGAGTCCGGCCTTGGCGAACGCGAGCATGGTCTGCACCTGGATCACCTCGAACGAATTTTTGATCTCCAGTCCACGCAAGGCGACTTCGCGGTTGAGTGTGTTGCGCATCTCGGCCGATGAGGATGCCAGCACGAGTGGCAGCTTGGCGAGGTCGTGCAGCGTGACTTCCGTCGCCCCGGGCCGCCAATGCGCCTTGGGTAAAAGGGCATAGATCGGCTCGGTGGTGATCTCCTTGAAGTTGTAATCATTGGCCTGTTCGACGAACGGACCGATCCCGAACGAAATGTCCTGGCGCGACACGGCTTCCAGCAGTTGCGCAGAGGCGAGCTCGCGCAGCTTGAGACGGATGCTTCGTCGTTTCAGCTGAAATTCGGCGAGGACGCCGGGAAGCACTGTCGCAGCGATGCTCGGCACGCAGCCCATCGAGATATTGCCGACCTGGACATTCGCCGCCTCGCGGATCTCACGCAGTCCGAGTTCGAGCGATGCAACCGCGCGCTGGGCGTGGCCGAGCAGTTGCTTGCCCTCCGCCGTCAACTGGACACGGCGGGTGGTGCGATGGAACAGGGCAACCCCGATCTGTCCCTCAAGCAGCTTGATCTGGGTGCTCACGGCGGACTGCGACCGGTGCAGCACTTCGGCCGCCCGACGAAAGCTGCAGCTCTCGGCCACCACGACAAATATCTGCAATGCCTTTAAATTATACATTCGGTCGCCCCGATCTAACCCCTTTTCGATGATCGGGCCGTATGGGGCGCTCGTCAATGGGGCGACGCGGATCGGAGGACCATTACAACCCAATCGCCCGGCGGAAGGCGGCGAGCGAGTCGCGCTCGAACTGCCGGGCGGGCGCCGAGGTCGCGATTAGCGTGAACCCGTGGTAGGCACCGGGGTAGACGTGAAGCTCGGTCGGAACACCAGCGTGCATCAGCCGCTGCGCGAAGCGCAGATCCTCGTCGATGAACAGGTCGATCGACCCCGTGGCGATGAAGGTCGGCGGAAGGCCCGCAAGCTGTACACAACGGGCCGGCGCGGCGTAGATCGACGGTTCATCGCCGTCGCCAACATAGCAGGACCAGCCGAACCGGTTGGCCTCGATCGGCCAGACGTGACGGCCGGCGGCTGGATGTTCACCCGTGCGGTCGTCGAGCATCGGGTAGACCAGCGAAAGAAAAGCGATCGGCGGGCCGTTACGGTCACGAACCGCCAAGGCAAGCCCGACCGCGATTCCGCCCCCCGCACTGACCCCGCGCACCGCGATCCGCGCCGGATCAATGGCCAGCCGCTCGGGTTCCTCGTGCAGCCATTGAACGCCAGTCCACGCATCGTCGAGTGCGGCAGGAAAAGGATTTTCCGGAGCGAGCCGATATTCGACCGACAGGATCACGGCTCCAAGCTCGGCGCACAGAGCCTGCATCGGTCCGTCTTCGCGCGCGGCCGTCCCCGCGACATAGCCGCCACCATGAATGTTGAGAACCGCCGGATGGGGACCGGGCGTCGTCGGACGGTGAAGTAGCGCGCGCAGTTCGGGCGCGCCCGCTCGCCCCGGCAGCATGATCCATTCGGTCGTGACGCCCGGCACGGGGTCGGGGTCGCGGCCCTCGGCCAATAGGGCCCGGAGCTCTGCCAGTGACTCATGCGAAAGCGTCTTGAGATTAGGAAGCAGGTCTAGCGCCGGTATAAGCTCCGGATCAACCAGCTTCAGCGCATCGTCGTTCATCTTTTCTCCGGAAGGGCAAAGGCAACCACGGAATCTCCCAGTGGCGAGCGCGAAAGCATGTGTCCGCCAGCGACGATCAAGACAAACTGCCGCCCACTGCGCGGCGAGACATAGGTCATCGGATTGGCCTGACCCCCGGCGGGCAGGCGCGACTGCCACAACAGCTTGCCCGTGCTCGTATTGAAGGCGCGGAAGGTAGTGTCCTGCGTCGCGCCGATGAAGGTCAGCCCGCTGACGGTGGTCACCGACCCGCCGAAATTGGGCATGCCCATCGGCAGCGGCAGGTTGGACGTGATACCGAGCGGGCCGGTGTCGCGCGCCATCCCGAACGGCCGCGACCAGAGCAGCTTGCGCGTGCTGAGGTCGATCGCGCTCAAGGTGCCGTAGGGCGGCTTGTTGCAGGGCACGTCGAGTGGCGAGATTAGCCCCGTCAGGCGCACGCCGTAGGGCGCGCCCGCCTGGCGCTGAGGCAGGGCGAAATTATGCGAATAGCCGCCAGGCTTGTCGAGGATGCGGTCGGTCTCGGCCCGGGTCACGAGCTCGAATACCGCCGGATAATACATCGAATTGACGATCATCACCTTGCGCGACGGGTCGACCGACACGCTTCCCCAATTCTGGCCGCCCCCAATGCTCGGGTAGGTCAGCGACCGGTCGGTCCCGGGGGGGGTCATCGGCCCGTCATAGCGCAGTTTGCGGAACTCGATCCGGCACCAGAGCTGGTCGAGCGGGGTGATCCCCCACATGTCTCGCTCGGTGAGCCGGGCGCCGGCGAAGGACGGCATCCCGACCGAATAAGGCTGGGTCTTCGACAGCCGGTCAGGCTCGACGCTGCCCCGCTGCGGCGCGGGGCGTTCCACGATCGGCAGGAGCGGCCTGCCGGTGCGCCGGTCAAAGACGAAGATTTCGCCGCGCTTGGTTGCCTGCGCCACGGCCGGAATGCTCTGGCTCCCAACGGGCATGTCGAACAGGGTCGGCTGGGAGGCAACGTCATAATCCCACAAGTCATGGTGCGTCGTCTGGAACGCCCAGCGCGGCTGCCCCGTCGAGGCATCGAGCGCAACGAGCGAACTGCCAAACCGCTCGGATGCCGCCGACCTTGCACCGCCCCAATGATCGGGGGTGGGATTGCCGGTCGGCACATAGACAAGCCCAAGTTGCTCGTCGCCACTCATCGGCGCCCAGCTGTTGGGTGTCGAGCGCGCATAATGTTCGCCCGCTTTCGGCTCGCTCGTCACGCCGGGCCGGCCGATGTCCCACGCCCAGGCGAATTTGCCCGTCGTCGCATCATAGGCGCGGATGACGCCCGATGGCTCGTCGGTGCTCTGATCGTCCGCGACCCAACCGCCGATCACGATTTTTCCGCGGACGATGGTCGGGGTCGAGCTGACATAATAAAATCCCGGAAGCACTTCGCCGAGCCCGGCCTTGAGGTCGACGAAGCCGTTGTTTCCGAACGACGCGCACGGGCGCCCGGTGCGGGCATCGACCGCCACCAGCCGCGCATCGAAGGTAGCCGAGATGATCCGTTCGGGGCAGTCCGCCGCGTTGTTCGCGCGATAATAGGCGACGCCACGACATGCGGTGACTTGCGAATTGCCAGTCTTGTCGGCGCGCGGGTCGAAATGCCACCGCTCTTTACCCGTTTCCGGGTCGAGGGCGATGAGGATGTTCGTCGGCGCGCACAGGTACAGCGAGTCGCCGATCATCAGCGGCGTCGCCTGAAACGAACTCTTCTGCCAACTGCCCGTCGTTCCCGCGTGATAGGTCCAGGCGGGCTTGAGGTCCGCGACATTGGCAGGCGTGATCTGCGCCAGCGGCGAGAAGCGGTCGCCGCCCTGGGTCCGGCCCCACGTCGGCCATTCACCTGCCGCCCCGGCAACCGTCACCGGCACCGTGGGCCGTTCGGCCTTAGCGCCATAGTCAGCTGGCAGCAAAGCCACTACCAGGATCACGAGCAGAGACACTGCTCCGGCCGCCACAGGCGCCAGTGCCGGTCGCTTCGGCATCGCCGTGCGGAACCACGGAACGACGAAGAAGAGTCCCAGCACCGCCGGGGCTACCAGCCGTGGCGCCAGTGCCCAGCCGTCCAGGCCAGCCTCCCATAGCGCCCAAAGAAGCGTCACGATCAAGAAGGCGGCATAGAGCAACGGCCCGCGACGATCGGCGCGCCAGGTGAGAATGCCGGCGACGGCAACCGCGATCCCCCCGATCAGATAATAGAGCGATCCACCGAGCAGCGCCAGTTGCCCACCGCCGATCGCCACGACGAGGCCGATCAACAACAGCAACAGGGCCAGGACGCGCCGGCCGATCGCCAGCCTCACAGCGCTAGACCTCCGTCGATCACGATTTCAGCGCCGGTCACGTAGCTCGACAGGTCCGACGCCAGATAGATGACCACTTCCGCAACGTCATCGACGCTCCCCATACGCCCAAACGGCACCGCCGCCGTGAACGCCTCGAGCGCCGCGGGATCATGATCATCGAGCATCGGCGTGTCGACGAGACCCGGATGAATCGAATTGACCCGGATTCGCTGCGGCGCAAGCTCGCGTGCGGCGCACTGGGTAAGGCCGCGTGACGCCCATTTCGTCCCGCCATAGGCGATCATACCAGGCCAGCCGCGCATTCCCGCGATCGACGAAATATTGATGATCGACCCGCCGCCGCTTTCCATTGCGGGAATGACCGCGCGAATGCCGAGGAAGACCCCGAGCGTGTTGACCCGATAATGAAGGTCGAATTCGGCGAGCGTCGTGTCGACGATGTTAGCCGGCTTGAACACCCCGGCGTTATTGACGAGGATATCGATCTTGCCGAACGCGTCCTGCGCCGCCGCGATCACCGTTTTCCAGTTGTCTTCGTTCGCGACGTCGTGGCGAA
>NZ_JANMWY010000041.1:0-11771 GCF_031380695.1 Sphingomonas sp.
TGACCATCACCGGCGGCACCCCGACCAGCCTGGAGACGCGCAACGTGTGGCAGCGGGCGTGGGCGGTCTTCCGCACCTCGACCAGCGCGATCGACTATGTCCGGCCCTCCGGCCTCGGCGTCGACCCGCTACTGATCAACGCCGCGCAGGTCGACCGGCCCGGTCGCGGTTGGTGGCGCAACATCATCGATTATTATGGCGCATCGGACGTGCTGGTCGCGGAGGTAAGCCTGAAGCGGCTTTACCCCGGTGGGCCCGCCGTCGCCCATTTCGTCGCCCGCCATGGTCCCGACGGCGCGATCATCGGCTCGTTCGAGGCGACCGATCACAACGGTGGCGATCTGTCGGCGCTGATGAACACCGGCGTGCAAAAGATGGATGCGATGTTCGGCGCCGCCTTTGCCGCCGGCCAGCTGCGCCGCGATTCGTCGCTCGACCTGCCGATCGCCGCGCCGCCGCCGGTCGAGGAAGCGACGGTGGCCGATGTGGCTGTCCCGGCCGAAGCCTTTCAGCTGCTCATTTCGGCGTCCGACGGCGCGGCACTCGCTGCCGTCGAGGGGCAGATCCGCGCCATCCCGGGGGTCGATTCGCTGAACGAGACCAGCGTCGCGATCGGCGGGACGAGCACGATGACCGCGACCTACCACGGCGATCTCGGCGCCTTCCGCGAAGCGCTGGCGTCGACCGGGTGGAACGTCGACATCGTCGGCGGGCAGCTGCGACTGACCCGCGTGCTCGGCCGCCCGGCACCTCCAGTGAGCAGCCCGCCGCCGCCGCAGGCCGCTCCACCCCCAGGCCAATGACCCGTCCCGTCGACCAGATCGCGCTGCCGCTCGACTGGCCGCGGTCGGGCGATGCCGAGCGGTTCATCCTCGGCGACGCCAATCGCGCCGCCTATGATCATTTCCGGCAATGGGCGCTGTGGCCGGTCAAGGCGACTCTGCTGACCGGGCCGCGCCGTTCGGGCCGCTCGCTACTCGCCCGCAATTTCGTCGCCCGTGTGCACGGCCGCCTGTTCGACGATGCGCATGAGCATGACGAAGAAGCGCTGTTCCATGCCTGGAACGCAGCACAGGACAGCGGCCACCCGCTGGTGATCGTCGCCGACGAAGGGCCACCGGCGTGGGCGGTGCGCCTGCCCGACCTGCGCACCCGCCTCGCGATCACGCCGGTGACGCGGATCGAGCAGCCCGATGACGCGCTGTTCGCGGGCCTCATCCAGCTTTATTTTGCCGATCGCGGCCTCCACCTCCCTGCCGAGGCCCTGCGTTACGTCACCACCCGCGTTGAGCGCAGCTACTGGAGCGCCGAGCGAATCGTCGAGGCGGTCGACCGCTTTGCCATCGCCGAGCGCGCCCGCCTGACCATCCCGGTGATCCGCCGCGCGCTCGACCAGGCCGGGCTGATCGGAGTAGGGAAGGCGGCATGAGCGCGCGCGAGGATCTTCAGCCCGATACGCTGGCCGGCTTCGGCCCGGAGCGCTTCTTCAATCGCGAACTGTCGTGGTTGGCGTTCAACCGGCGCGTGCTGGAAGAGGCGGAGAACGCCAGCCATCCGGTACTTGAGCGGCTGCGCTTCCTGTCGATCTCCGGCTCCAACCTCGACGAATTTTTCATGACACGGGTCGCCGGGCTGAAGGGCCAGCAACTGCTCGGGGTCGAGGAACGCTCGACCGATGGCCTGACCCCGACGCAGCAACTGGCGGCGATCGGCGAAGATGCCGATGCTCTGGTCGTGGCGCAGCAGAAGGAATGGATCGTCCTTCGCGAATGCCTGGTCGAGCATGACTTTCACGTGCTCACGTTCGACGACTGCAGCACCGACGAGCGCGGTTGGCTCGACAAGCATTTCCGTGAGCAGATCTTGCCCGTCCTCACGCCGCAGGCGATCGACCCGTCGCATCCCTTTCCGTTTATTCCCAACGGCATGTTCAGCCTGGTCTTCAATCTCGAGACCCCCGGCGAGCGCGAGCCGGTGACTGAGTTGCTGATGATCCCCGCGACCCTGCCGCGCTTCATCCGCCTACCCGGCAGCGGGTTTCGCTACATCGCCATCGAGACGCTGATCCGCAACCAGTTCGACCTGCTGTTCCCTGGCTTCACGGTGCTCGGCAGCGGCGCCTTTCGCGTGCTGCGTGACAGCGACATTGAGGTCGAGGAGGAGGCCGAGGATCTCGTCCGCTACTTCCGCACCGCGATCAAGCGCCGCCGCCGCGGTCGTGTCATCCGCCTCGAATTCCTCGCCGATACGCCCGACGACCTTGAGACGATGGTGCGCACCGGCCTTCACGCCGAAGTCGCGCTGGTCGCCGAGAGCGCCGGATTTATCGGCATAACCGACCTCGCCCTGCTGGTCGAGGCCGATCGGCCCGACCTCAAGTTCACGCCTTACAGCCCGCGCTTTCCCGAGCGGGTGATGGAGCATGACGGCAACTGCTTCGCCGCCATCCGCGCCAAGGACTTAATCGTCCACCACCCCTATGAAAGCTTCGAGGTCGTCGTCGCCTTTCTTCGCCAGGCGGCGGAGGACCCCGACGTCGTCGCGATCAAGCAGACCCTCTATCGCGCCGGCAAACAGTCGGCGATTGTCGATGCGCTGGTCGCCGCCGCCGAGGCCGGCAAGTCGGTCACTGCCGTGGTCGAACTGAAGGCCCGCTTCGACGAGGAGCAGAACCTGCTCTGGGCGAGCCGCCTCGAACGCGCCGGCGTGCAGGTCATCTACGGCTTCGTCGAGTGGAAGACCCACGCCAAAGTGTCGATGGTCATCCGCCGCGAAGGCGCGCAAATGCGTACCTATTGCCACTTCGGCACCGGCAATTATCACCCGACGACTGCGCGTATCTACACCGATTTGAGCTTCTTCACCGCCAGCCGCCGCGCCGCGCGCGATGCGGCCAAGCTGTTCAACCTCATCACTGGCTATGTCCCGCCCAAGGGGCTCGAGCTGCTGACCTTGTCGCCGGTCGGCATTCGCGACAAGATCCTCAGCCTGCTCGATACCGAGATCGCCAACGCCCGCCAGGGCCTGCCCGCCGCGATGTGGGCGAAAATGAACAGCCTGGTCGACCGCATCGTTATCGACAAGCTCTATGAAGCGAGCGAAGCGGGCGTGTCGATCGACCTCATCATTCGCGGCGTCTGCTGCCTCCGTCCGGGGATCGTCGGCCTGTCGTCGCGCATCCGCGTCAAGTCGATCGTCGGCCGCTTCCTCGAGCACTCCCGCATATGGGCCTTTGCCAACGGCTCCCGTCTGCCGAGCCCCAAGGCGCGGGTCTATATTTCGTCGGCCGACTGGATGCCGCGCAACTTCGACCGGCGGGTGGAGTTCATGATGCCATTGGAGAATCCGACGGTGCATGCGCAGGTGCTTGACCAGGTGATGATCGCCAACCTCATCGACAATGAGCAGAGCTGGACGCTTGATCCGTCCGGCACCTACACCCGCGTCAAGCCGGGCAAGCGGCCATTCAACCTCCATCATTATTTCATGACCAATCCGTCGCTGTCGGGGCGGGGCGCCGCGCTCGGCGGCAAGGCCGTGCCTAAGCTGCGTCTGACCCAGCGCGGATGAATCTCTCCCCGGCACGACCCTTCGGCCCAGTCGGAATCATCGACATCGGCTCCAACTCGGTCCGCTTCGTAGCCTATGGCGGATCGCCGCGCGTGCCGAGCGCGCTGTTCAACGAGAAGATCATGGCCGCGCTCGGCAAGGGCATCGCCGAGACTGGCGCGCTCGATCAGGCTTCGATCGAAGCAACGATCGGCGCGCTCGGTCGCTTCCGCCTGCTGGCCAAGGAAATCGGGCTGAAGAAGCTCCACACCGTCGCCACGGCCGCCGTTCGCGACGCCAGCAACGGCGCCGACTTCCTCAAGCGCGTCACCGCGCTGGGGCTAAAGCCGCGCTTGCTGTCCGGCACCGAGGAAGCGGAGCTGTCCGGCCTCGGCGTCCTGTCCGCCATCCCCCGGGCCAACGGCGTCGTCGCCGACCTCGGCGGTGGCAGCCTGGAGCTCATCGGAGTCGCGCGCGGCGCGGCGGGCGAGGGGATTTCACTCCCGCTCGGCGTCCTGCGGATGGGGCCGCAGCCCACCGCCAGCGGGCTGCGTGACACAATCGAGGCGGCGCTGGGTGGTAGCCGGCTGGCGGGTGCGGCCCGAAGCCAGGGCCTGTACCTCGTCGGCGGATCGTTTCGCGCGCTGGCCCAGCTCGACCTGCGCCTGGCCAATCACCCGCTGCCGATCGTCCACGAGCATCGTTTTACGTCCGCGCGCCTTGAGGAGTTGCGAGCAGTTCTGCGTGAGACGCCACTCGACGAACTCAAGAAGCGCACCGGCGTCTCGGCCGGGCGTCTTCCCACCCTGACCGCTGCCGCCGCCCTGTTCGATGCGCTGATCGCCACGCTGGGCCCACGCAAGGTGATCGTCAGCGCGTTCGGGCTGCGCGAGGGGCTGCTCTACCGCGACCTCGACGAAGCGACCCGGCGCGAGGATCCCTTACTCGCCTCGGCACTCGACGTCGGCGAACGGCTCGGCCGGTTCGGCGACCATGGCGCCGCGCTCGACCAGTGGATCGCGCCGCTGTTCCCGAGCGACGCACCAGCCGACCTGCGGCTGCGGCTCGCCGCCTGCCTGCTTGCCGACATCGCCTGGAACGCTCACCCCGATTTCCGCGCCGAGCGTGCGGTCGACATGGCGCTGCACGGCAACTGGGTCGGGATCGATAGCCATGGCCGCGCGGTTCTGGGTCGCGCACTGTGCACCGTGTTCGGCGGTGACGGGTTCAGCGGCCGGATCGCCGACCTGCTCCGCCCCGGCGAGAATGAGCGGGCGGGCGCCTGGGGTCGCGCCATCCGCCTTGCCCAGCGACTGAGCGGCGGCACCGAGACACTCCTCCGCAAAAGTCGGATCGAGCTGACATCCAAGCGCGTGACGCTTACCATCTCCCCTCGCTTCCAGTCGATTTACGCGATTGCGGTCGAGCGCCGCCTGCGCCAGCTGGCAACCGCGATGGGTCGCGAACCGGCGGTCAAGTTCGGTTAAGCCTCGACCACGTCCATAATCGTCCGCGTCATCTTGAGCTTGCCGTTCTCGGTTGCGAACGCCAGCCGTCCCTCGACCAAGTCGAGCGCATCGCGCCCGAATTCCTCGAACCGCCAGCCGGACAATATGTGCAGCTCCTTGCGCACCCCCGCCGCCAGCGCCTCAAGCTCGTCTGACCGCGCGATCAGCTTGGCCGCGACCCCGGTCTCCTTCGACCGGATCTTGAGCAGCAGCTTGAGCAGGTCGCTGACCAGCGCCGCATCCTTCGTCAGCCCCGGCCGGTTCGGTTCGCGCGTTGGCATTTCGTCGGGCTCGATCGGCCGGGCATTGCCGATCGCCATCATCAGCCGCGCGCCAATGTCGTTGTTACGCCACCCCGCCGACAGCCCGCGCACCTTGCCCAGATCCTCCTGGGTCTTGGGCGCGTGCGACGCCAGTTCGCCCAGCGTATCATCCTTGATGATCCGCCCTCGCGGCAGATTCTTCCCGCGCGCCTCGGTCTCCCGCCACGCTGCGATCGCGCGCAGTCGGCCCAGCACCTGCGCATTGCGCCCCGGCAGCTTGAGCCGCTTCCATGCATCCTCTGGCGGGAAATCGAAGCTCGACGGATCGGCCAGCCGCTCCATCTCCTCGTCGAGCCACGCTCCGCGGCCGTTGCGCTTCAGCTTGTCGACCATGCGCGGGAAAATCGTCGCGAGGTGGGTGACGTCGGCGATGGCATAATCAATCTGGCGCTTGTCGAGCGGCCGTCGGCTCCAGTCGGTGAAGCGCGCCCCCTTGTCGAGGCTGTGGCCGAGCATCGATTCGACCAGGTTCGAGTAACCGATCTGCTCGCCATGCCCCAGCGCCATCGCCGCGATCTGCGTGTCGAACAGCGGGATCGGCACCTTGCCGGTCATATTGTGGATGATCTCCAGATCCTGCCCGCCGGCGTGGAAGACCTTGAGCACATCGCGGTTGTTGACCAGCAACTCCAGCAGCGGAGTCATGTCGAGCCCGATCATCGGATCGATCGCCGCCGCCTCGTCGACTGACGCGATCTGGAGCAGGCACAGCTCGGGCCAATAGGTGCTTTCACGCATGAACTCGGTGTCCACGGCGACAAAGTCGTGGGTAGCGAGCCGCGCGCACAGGGCAGCGAGGTCGGCATCATTGTCGATCAGTGGGTGAATCATCATGTCGGCGAGGCCATAGCGGGGCCGCGCCGCCTTGACAAAGCGTGTCGTGCGGGGCGAAGCGGCGCGCCTGTTATTCCTCGTCATCCCCGCGCAAGCGGGGACCCAGCGCAAACAAGAAACTGGGTTCTCGCTTTGTCGGGAATGACGAATTTGAAAGCTAGCCATGCACGCCTACCGCACCCACACCTGCGCCCAACTGCGCGCTGCCGATGTCGGCACCACCGCGCGTCTGTCCGGCTGGATTCACCGCAAGCGCGATCATGGCGGGGTCCTGTTCATCGACCTGCGCGATCATCACGGCCTGACCCAGATCGTCGCCCGCGCCGGCAGCGAGGCGCTCCGCATCCTCGACGGACTGCGCGTAGAATCGGTCGTGACCGTTACCGGCAATGTCGTTTTGCGCGAGGGCGGCGCGGTTAACGCCAAGCTGGCGACGGGCGATATCGAAGTGATCGCCGACATTGTCGAGGTGCAGTCGTCAGCCGCCGAACTCCCGATGCCGGTCGCTGGCGAGGCTGAATACCCTGAGGAAATCCGCCTCAAATACCGCTATCTCGACCTCCGCCGTGAGCGGCTTCACGCCAATATCATGCTGCGTTCGGCGGTCATCGCGTCGATCCGTAACCGCATGATTGCGCAGGGCTTTACTGAGTTTCAAACCCCGATTCTGACCGCGTCCAGTCCCGAAGGCGCGCGCGATTATCTCGTGCCGTCACGCGTTCACCCCGGCAAATTCTACGCGCTCCCGCAGGCGCCGCAAATGTTCAAGCAGCTGCTGATGGTCGCCGGCTTCGACCGCTATTTCCAGATCGCGCCCTGCTTCCGCGATGAAGATGCCCGTGCCGACCGCTCGCCCGGCGAATTCTACCAGCTCGATTTCGAGATGAGCTTCGTGACGCAAGACGACGTGTTCAACGCGATCGAACCGGTCCTTGCCGGACTGTTCGCCGAATTCGCGAATGGTAAGTCGGTCACCGCCTCGGGCGACTTCCCGCGCATTCCCTACCGCGAAGCCCTGCTGAAATATGGCAGCGACAAGCCCGACCTGCGCAACCCGCTGCGCATTGCCGATGTCGGCGCGCATTTCGTCGGTTCGGGCTTCGGCCTGTTCGCCGGTCTCGTCGAAAAGGGCATGTCGGTCCGCGCCGTGCCCGCCCCGAACACCGCCGAGAAGAGCCGCAAATTCTTCGACGAGATGAACGACTGGGCGCGCGGCGAAGGGTTCGCCGGCCTCGGCTATGCCACCCGCAAGGGCGGCGAATGGGGTGGCCCGATTGCCAAGAACCATGGCACGGAGGGCATGGACACGCTCGCCGCCGAGCTTGGGCTCGGCCCCGACGACGGCCTGTTCTTCGCCGCCGGTCCCGAAGCGAAGGCCGCCAAGCTCGCCGGGCTCGCCCGCACCCGCGTCGCCGAACAGCTCGGACTGATCGAGCAAGGCAGCTTCAAATTCTGCTGGATCGTCGACTTCCCGATGTTCGAATATGACGAGGAGGCGAAGAAAGTCGACTTCAGCCACAACCCCTTCTCGATGCCGCAGGGCGAGCTCGAGGCGCTCGAGACGATGGACCCGCTCGACATCCTCGCCTGGCAGTATGACATCGTCTGCAACGGCGTCGAACTCTCCTCGGGCGCGATCCGCAACCATCGCCCGGACATCATGTACAAGGCGTTCGAGATCGCCGGCTACACGCGCGAAGAAGTCGACACCAATTTCCCCGGCATGATCGGCGCGTTCAACTATGGCGCTCCGCCGCACGGTGGCTCCGCGCCCGGTATCGACCGCATTGTCATGCTGCTGGCGGGCGAGCCCAACATTCGCGAAGTCGTGCTCTTCCCGATGAACCAGAAGGCCGAGGACCTGCTGATGAACGCCCCCGCGCCCGTCAGCGACAAGCAGCTGAAGGAACTGTCGATCCGGGTCGTGAATGACGGTCCCAAGATCGGTTGAACCGCCATCGGCCGATTGCGTTGCCGTTGCTGTTGCGATACGCATATTGAGTGGATTTAACGGAAATTGAACGAGCGATGGGCGGCGACGAGTCGCCCGGGCAGACTGAGCATCTGGCCAAACGGTTGGCCCGGCTGCAGCTCGCCCAGATCGTCCACGGCCACCGCGCGATCATCCTGTTCGAAGGATGGGAGGGCAGCGGCCGCCGGACCGCGCTGCGCCGCCTCGCGTCGCTGTGGGATCCGTGCCATTTCGCGGTCCATTGCGAGGACGGCGATGATCGGGGCCGCCACTGGCTCGCCCGCTACTGGCAAAGCCTGCCGTCCGCCGGAACGACCGCCCTGTTCCACCGCAGCTGGTGTCGCCACCTTGCCGACCAGCGCGCGCTGGGCGCGATCGACGACAAGGCTTGGGCCCGCCGCTGCGACGAGGTCAACGAATTCGAAGCCCAGCAGCGCGACCATGGCACGCTGATCGTGAAGCTGTTCTTCGACGTCAGCGTCGGCGTCCACGCCGACCGCCTCGCCGAGCGCGCCGCCGACCCGTGGCGAAGGTTGCTCAAAGCTTCGGACGCCGCGCCCACCCGCGCCGCGCTCGAAGCGACTTGGGCCGAACTGCTTCAGGCGACCGACACCCGCTGGGCGCCGTGGACGCGGATCGATGGCAACGACGGGAAGGCGGCACCGGAGCACGCCCTTGGGGTCATTGCAGAGGCACTGGAAAAGACGGTGCCGATGGAGCCTCCCGTTGCCGAACCAGCGCTCGCGGGGTTGCAGGTCGCCTAGAGCATCGCTCGGCACAAAACAGGATCGGGGGCATCAGTCCGGGTAGCTGATCGCCATCACCTCATAACTCTTCTCGCCCGCCGGCAATCGCACGACCCGCTCATCCCCGACCTGGGCTCCGATCAGTGCCCGCGCGATTGGCGCGGTCCAGTTGATCCGGCCCGCACTCACATCCGCCTCATCCTCGCCGACCAGCGTCAGCACCCGCCGCTCACCCTGCTCGTCGACCAGTTCAACCGTTGCCCCGAAGCGCACCCGGTCGCGCTCGACCTGCGCCGACGGATCGACCTGCTTCGCCTGTTTCATCACCCTCGCAAGATGGGAGATCCGCCGGTCGATCTCGCGCAAACGCTTACGACCATAGATGTAGTCGCCATTTTCCGACCGGTCGCCAATGCCCGCCGCCCACGAAATCGTCTCGACCAGTCTGGGCCGCTCGGTCCCAAACAGCTGGTCATATTCGGCGCGCAGCCGCTTGAACCCTGCCGGCGTGATGAAGCGGGGAGGGCGGCCACCCTCCTCGTCGGCATCGGCCATCAGCCGGGCCGCGACTTGCCGAGATATTGCGACAGATGGATCGGCCCGGCCGGGATCAGCGTCGGGTTGAGCCGGTCATACACTACGCTGTTCTCCAGCACACGCTGGACATAGCCGCGCGTCTCGGTGAACGGGATATCCTCGATCCAGCGGATCACATCGACCCCCGGCTGGCGCGGGTCGCCATTGGCAGCGATCCAGCGGGCGACATTGGTCGACCCGGCGTTGTAGCTGGCAACGGCGAGCGGATAGCTGCCGCCCCACCGGTCAAACAGGCGCGCGAAGTAAGCGCTGCCGAGCATCATGTTGTAGGCCGGATCCGACGTCAGCCGGTATCCGTCATATTCAATGCCCATCTTGCGCGCTTGCTCGACCGCAGTGGCGGTCATTAGCTGCATCATCCCGCGCGCGCCCGCGCCGCTGACCGCATTGCGGTCAAAACTCGATTCTTGCCGCGTGATGCCATGGGTGAGCGACCATGCCCGGCCGGTGGCGGCGACGCTGTAGTTGGGAAACGCCGGCTTGTAATAGAAGGTTGCGCCCTTGATCCGCGCCGATCGCGCCGTCCACACGCCGAGGTCGGGCCGGGACAGCGCCGTGCCCAGTTCCGCCGCCAGCACCCGGTCGGCATCGCTGTCGACCGCCTCGGACAGCGCCCGCACGAACAGGGTCTGCTCGTCGCGCCGTCCGCTTGCCCCGAGCGCCCGCATCGCCCGCACGATCCGCCGCTGCTGGAAGGCCGAGCGCTGGGCGTCGGTCACCAGCAGCGTCGGTGCGGCCCCCGGCGCCGGCACCGGTCGCGCCAGCCGCTCCAGCGCCAGCTGCCCGTAAAAGCTCTCCGGCACCGCCGCCGCCCGTTCGAAATAGCTGCTCGCGCTCAGCAACTGCCCGGACATGGTCGCCGCGCGCCCCGCCCAGTAATTGCCCTTGGTCATTACTTGCAGCGACCGGCCGCCGCGCGAATAGCGGTCGAAGAGCGGGAGCGCATCGGCTGGCCGGCTCAGGTAAGCCATTGCCATCTCGCCGCCGAGCCAGGTCAGGCTCGTATAATCGTCGCGCACCGGTAGCGGCTGCAGCGCGACATCGGCCCCGGCGGGGAAAATATCGTCGACCTGACGCGCAATGTTGTAGGCCGTCTGATACTGCCGCTCCGCCGCCGCTCCGCGTGCCATCAGCAGTACGAAGTCGAGATAATCAGCGACATTGGCCGGTCGCGCGGTGAATTGGTGCGGCTGCGCCAGCAGATAACGCGCACCCGTGTCGCTCCCCGCCTCGTGCAAGTATCGCGCCCGCTCGAACAGCAGCCCGGCGTCGCTCGCGACCTGCGGTGCGACTGCGGCATAGCGCGTCTCTACATCCGGCGACCGGTTGAGCAGCGCGATTCGAGCAGTGAACGCCGCCTGCCGCGCCGAGGTCGCCCACGCCAGCATCCGCTGCGCATCGTCGGCCTTGCGCGCGAACAGCATCGCATCGACGCGCTTGTCATAGTCGGCGGTCGTCATCTGCGATGCGAAGCGCTGCATCAGGCTCGCCTCGTCGGTCGCGGTCAGGTCGGCCTTGGCCAGCGCCGACCGCGCCGCCGCCGCCGCCTCGATCGGCTGGGCGGTCGCGGCATAGGCCTCGGCCAGACGGGCAAAGCCGTTGCCACTGACCGGCGGGGTCGTGCGGAAGAAGGCGATGACACTCGTCGCGCTCTCGCCGGCGCGCATCTGCCGCTCCGCCGCGCGGCGCATCGCCGTCTCGCCCGGCCAGCCCGGATTGGCGATCAGGAAGCGGGCATAATCGCCGAACGCATAGCCGTCGCTCGCCCGCAGCCGCCGCCAGTCGGCGAGCGAATAATCGATATCGCTCGCCACCGAATAACTCGGCGTCGACGGGAATGTCAGGTCGATCGCCTGCATCGACCCACTCGCCGCGCTGGCGAGCAGGACCGGGATCAGGAATGCGGTACGCCTCATGCTGGACATCATGCGACCGTGGTCCTTATCAGGCGGTGAACAATTGCTGCGGCGCACACCCTATGGCGCGGCGGACTCGACGAAAAGGACTAGCGTGATGTTTTCCGGCTCGATTCCGGCATTGGTGACTCCATTTGCGGCAGGACGTGTTGATGAAGAGGCGTTCCGAGTCTTCGTCGACTGGCAGATCGCCGAAGGATCGAGCGCGATCGTGCCGTGCGGCACCACCGGCGAAGTGCCGACCCTGTCGAACGAGGAGCAGCACCGTTTGTTCGTCCTCGCGGTCGAGACGTCGAACGGCCGCGTGCCCGTCATCGCCGGCTGCG